>JAHIKF010000172.1 GCA_018897875.1 Pseudomonadota bacterium
ATTTCTCCCTTAATTCCCTGGACGAAGTCGTTGATATTCTTTCAGATGGCTTAAACTTCTTATCTCAACAACCGGAAATCGTACGCTCCATGACAAACTTCGATTGGCTTAATACTCTATGTTTGACATGTAATTAGTATGATAAGCCATTCATAGGCCTTTGGCCCACCCGCCGCTGGTGCGCAGTGCGCACCCTACATCAACTTTTAAAAACAGGATTGATGGTGCGTAGAACGCACCCTACGAAAGACTTGTCGAAGCAGAAGGGAGGATATCTTTTCGTCGGCAGGGTAAGGCAGAAGGGGCGCCGCGGGGAGGCGGCGCCCGGTAAACTCAATCTTTCCGGTGTTCCTGCTTGCGGTCGCCAATGGAGTCGGTGATGGTATTCCAGAGCTTCTTCAGCAACCCTTCATCATGCTCGGAGGAGCCGGCGGGCTGGGTGTGGGGCTCGGGCTCTTCCTTGGCCAGTTCGTTCAGCAAATGCTGCTGCCGGGCATTGAGGTCCCGGGGAATGACGACCCTGACCTCCACCAGCAGGTCACCCCGGCGCTGGCCTTTGGGGTAAGGTACCCCTTCGCCCTTTAAACGGATCACCTCTCCGGGTTGGGTGCCCGGCGGGATCACCAGTTCGTGGCTGGCCTTCAGGGTGGGGATGGTGAAGCGGGTCCCCAGGGCTGCCTGGACAAAGGAAATGGGCACCTGCAAATGCAGGTCGTAGCCCTCGCGCTGGAAAAAATCGTGGGGCCGGACGTTCATGACGATGTATAAATCCCCGGGAGGCCCGCCGTGCGCGCCGCCGTTGCCTTCGCCGGGCATGACCAGGTGGGTGCCGCTGTCCATGCCGGGGGGGATTTTCACCTTGAGCTTCTTCTTTTCCCGGATCCGGCCTTCCCCGTTACAGCCGGAGCAGACTTCGGCCACAAACTCCTTCATGCCCTGGCATCGGGGACAGGTGGTGGTGATCTGAAAGATGCCGTGGCTGCGGGACACCACGCCCCGGCCGCCGCACTGGGGGCAGGGGGTCCGCTTGGTCCCGGGCTTGGCGCCGCTGCCGCTGCAGGTGCGACAGGTCACCACCCGGGGCACCTCCACGGTCACTTCGCTTCCCAGGGCCGCGTCCAGGAAATCCAAGGTCAGATCGTACCGAAGATCGTTGCCCGCCTGGGGCCGGGCCCCGCCACCGCCGCCGAAGCCGCCGGCGAAGCCGAAGACGTCTCCGAAGATGTCGCTGAAGGAGCGGAAAATGTCGGAGAAATCCGAAAACCCGGTGAACCCGGTGGAAGACAGGCCCTCATGGCCGTAAGTGTCATAGAGGCGCCGCTTTTCCGGGTCATGGAGAACCTCGTAAGCCTCGGCGGCCTCTTTGAACTTGTCTTCGGCGGTTTTATTGCCGGGATTGCGGTCCGGATGATATTTGAGGGCTATCTGGCGGTACTTCTTCTTGACCTCGTCCACACCGGCGTCCCGGGGTACTCCCAGGACCTGGTAATAATCCTTTTTCTGGTTTGCCATATTCTTTTATGTAAGTCGCACCTTTACCGATTTTACTTTGTCGCCTAAATGAACCTCTTTGTCCCGGCGATCGTCGATGGTGATGTGGGTAACTACCCGGTCGACCCCCTGGTCAAAGGGGAGTTCGTGCAGGACCTGGGCCACCTTCAGCAACCTGGCGGCGTGGCCGTGAATCAGGGTGCCCATGTCCGTGAGTTCATAGGGGATCCCCTCTTGCTGGAGATACCTGATGACCCCGGCGACAAAATCGCCCACACTGGCATCACCCAGTCCCAACGGGACCACGCTGATTTCCATGATCGCCACGCTTAGCTCCGGAGGCGCCGCCGTCTATGCGGATAGTAAACGCCGCACTGCGGCCTTGAGACCATCGAGATTAGGAGATTTTAACACAAAATCGTCGACACCCCAACTAGATAGGTCACCGGGAGGGGAAAAGTGGGAATAAAGCAAAACCTGGGTCTTGCGGTTGGTTCCTTTGATCATGCGTCCGGTCTCCAACCCGGACATATCCGGCAGGATCACCTCCATGATGACCATATCGGGCTGAAAGGAATCCACCAGGCGCACCACTTCCGCGGCTTGCCCGGTTACCTTGACCTCATAGCCCTCATCCTGCAATTCCTCCAGGCACAACTGCCGGATGTGGGGTTCGCCGTCAGCAAACAAGATTCGCAACATGGCAATGCAGCCCCTGCGTCAGCGTAGTGCTCCCCCTAAAAATTCTCTGTTTTAATTATAATCATTCCCGGAAGCAAAGTCCAATCACCAGCCGGTTTTTTCCTTAATAAAATTTATCATTTTTTCGCCGCGGGTCGCAAACCTCAGGTGGTCAACCTTCTGATACCGACGAGCATTTCCTCACCGACACAACGAAAGATGAAAAATAGCTGGTGTTGGTGGGGCGGCCGTCACTGGCCGCCATATTGGCTGGCGGGCGGGGACGCCCGCCCCACTGCACGGAGGCCCGCCCCACCAAGCTATTTTCATATCATGTTCGCTTTCAGACGCGATAAACTATATCTATAACTTTTTATAATTTTTATGGTTGTTTACCGGAAACCGGAAACCGAAAACGGTATTATTGATCCTCGCCCGACTGGCTCCCCGGGGAACCCGATTTTTTCAGATTATTTTTCAACCTCCGCCAGCGGGCCGCCAACTCCGGCTCCTCCCCTTCCGTCCCCGGTTCATAGAAGCTCGCCCGGCGCAACTCCGCCGGCAGATACGCCTGGTCCACCCAGTGGCCAGGAAAATCGTGGGGGTAGAGATACCCCTGGCCGTGTCCCAGGCCCTTTTTATCCCGATGGGCGTCCTGTAAGGGCGCCGGCACCCGGGTGGCTCCCTGGTCTTCCAGGGCCGCCTGGGCCCGGAAGTAGGCCTGGGTGGAGTTGCTCTTGGGGGCCAGGGCCAGATACAGGGTGGCCTGGGCCAGGTGGTACCGCCCTTCCGGCAGGCCCACCCAATCCAGGGCCTGGGACGCCGCCGCCGCCTGCATGAGGGCCCGGGGGTCCGCCAGGCCGATATCTTCTGACGCCAGGATGAGCAGCCGGCGCATGATGAGGCGGGGGTCCTCTCCGGCCGTCAGCATCCGGGCCAGCCAGTAGAGGGCCGCGTCCACGTCGGACCCCCGGACACTCTTGATAAAGGCGCTCAAGGTGTCGTAGTGGGCCTCCCCGGCCCGGTCGTACATGAGGTCCCGCCGGGGCATGCACTCCCTGGCCGCGTCCAGGTCCACCCGGATGACGCCAGCCTCGCCGGGATCGGTGCTCATAACCGCCAGTTCCAGGGCGTTCAGGGCCCGGCGGGCGTCCCCCCCGGCCATGGCCGCCAGGTAGTCCAGGGCCTCCTGCGAGACCTCGGATTTGATAGACCCCAAACCCCGTTCGCGGTCGCTCAAGGCCCGGGCCAGGATGGTGCCGATGTCCTCCGGCGTCAGAGGCTCGAAGATGAAGATCTTGGCCCTGGATAAGAGCGGCCCGATGATCTCGAAATAGGGGTTTTCGGTGGTGGCACCCACCAGGGTGATCAGCCCCTCCTCCACGTGGGGCAGGAGGGCGTCCTGCTGGGCCTTGTTGAACCGGTGAATCTCGTCGATCAAGACCACGGTCCGGGTCCCCTGGAGCTGGTGGCGCCGGGCCTCCTCCACCACGCGTCGAAGGTCGGCCACCCCGGACATCACGGCGCTCAAGCTGAAAAACTGGCAGTGCAGGGCCGAGGCCATGACCCGGGCCAGGGTGGTTTTGCCGCTGCCTGGAGGACCCCAGAAGATCATGGAGGAAAACAGCCGGCCGGCCTTGAGGGACCGCCACAACAGACGGCCGGGGCCCACCAGGTGCGCCTGGCCCACAAACTCGGCCAACGTCCGGGCCCGCATCCGGGCCGCCAGAGGCGGCGGGGGGGCAAAAAGCGAGGGGGAGCTATCCATAAAGGGGTCCAGGGGTTGAAGGGCAAAAGAAAAATTTTAGATAGTTCATGATCTCCCCAAACAACGATGATTTCTCATTAACCTAGTTTTCCCGCTGCAGCTAATAGTCTCTTTTAACCCAGCACTGTCCGGTTAGGAGATTGCATGCCGTTGTTCTGCCCCCCCTCACCCCATCCCTCTCCCCCCGTCGGGGGGAGAGGGAGTAACTGATGTCTCCGGGATTATCAACCATAAGGCATTAAATCGGTTAAACTTTTCCCCTCTCCCCCAATGGGGGAGAGGGTTAGGGTGAGGGGGAAGTAATCTTCTCGGAGTAAAAAGTGCGTTAGCGAACTTATGAAGTGTCGGAAGACGTATAACCCGCATCCTCCATTGCAAAAATCAAACCGCACACTGCTGATATAACCCGCGGTCGCCAAGAGGCAGAATCTGCATCACCCACCCGACCCGGCCCCCCGGGACAGTTGCCATTTTTTCAACATTTCCGGACGATATTCAAAATGCATCAGATCGAAATGCGACCACTTGCCGCCCCAGATAAAACCGTGCTTTTCAAATAATTCGACAATCTCCTGAGGATAGTTGTTGCGCATGGCCTCCACCTCCGGGCCGGTCGTTTTTTTGCCTCGCCAATAGGCGCCATAACGGGGGTTGAGGTCGATGGCGATACCCCAGGAATGCGGGCTCAGGCGGCTGGTGCCGGCGATGGGCCGCCAGGAAAAGGTGCCTCCCAGGGGAAAAAGGTACTGGCGCAACTGGGGGCGCTTGGCCAGCAGAACGGCAAGTTCCCGGCCGACGTTTTCCAGCGCCCTGGCGGCCCCGTTCTGAGCATTGAACCTGACCCTGACGCCGCAAAAAGGCACCGGAACCAGATGGCCACCGACTTCAGAGGCGGAAGCCCCATAAACCGCTGAAAAAAGTCCATCGACCCGGAAGCGGCCGGGATCAAAATCCGGACGGAAGGGTTCCTGACCCCGGCCTGGCCGGTAAACTTGGGCCAGCATGTCTTTCACGTCGGGGCGCTTAAGCTTGTCTTCGAAGCTCTTGACCAGGCCATCATCATAAAGAATCTTTTGCTGATTCTTCATGATCAGGTAAACCTTCCGGTCACCACGCACCTCTACTCCCAGGCAGAACCCCGGATAGCTGGCAGTTAAGGCCGCCAAGTCGGCGGGCAGCGAGGGTTGCTCCGGAAACTGCGCCCCCAGCTTGGCCAGAACTTCCGGCGCAAAGGAGGTTTGTCCGGGCGACAGGCGGAGTTCCTCAGGGATTCCCACCCCGGGAAGCCAGGCCAGGCAGCACAGCGTGATCAGGAGGAGCAGTAACCTTTTGAACATAATTCTCCCAGGGGTATTAGTTGTAGGGGCGGTTCGCGAACCGCCCCTACGGCCCCGCAATTTCTTTTATGCCCCGGTTAATAACTAACTATCTCCGCAAGGCATTTTCCCGGGAGACGATGATCTGGATATTTCTCCTCTCGATAGGACTCAACTCCGCTTCCACCTGGCGGTTGGAATAGTATGCATTATCACTCCTGGGCCGATACCAGGGCTGGCTTTCGAAATAATTCCGCAGATCCGGGCGTCTGAAAACCCAGCCGTGGCGGGCATAGATTTCATTGCGCATGAGCTCTAATTCCCCCAAGGACAGGGGGTCCAAATCTGCCGACCGGATGAGCCGCTCGGAGGTCCACGGCCACCGTCCGCCCCAGGCCGCCTGGGGCGCGGGCGCCGGAGGCGGGGCTGGGGGGGACGTTTTTTCCGGCGGCGGCGTTGGCGCCACTTCCTCGTCGACCCCCCCGTCATCCACGGTTTGCGCTAAGGCTGGCGCCCCCAGGAAAATTAGGCTCATAAAGCAGAGCAGACTCAGCACTAATAACCTTTTTTTCATGGCATCGTTCTCCTTCTCTATCGAAAATCTGCCGAGATTGTGTCAGGCGCGCTCTAAACGCCTTTTGCCGGGCCGCCCAATTCCGCCAGGCGCGCCCCGCCTTTGCCCGAAGAATTTCTGGTGATTTGTTAATCCCTGGCCCCTGACCCCTTTCTTTACCTTGCGGTGCGCTGATTTTTTTCTTATATTAATATTAAATCCTTAGCAAGCAGAGGCGCCCCATGTTTGGTTATAACATCACCACGTTGATCATTATCCTGGCCATCGCCCTCTTGCTCTTCGGCCCCCGGCGCCTGCCGGAACTGGGAGACAGCATCGGCAAGGCCATCCGGAGCTTCAAAAAGGCTCACGAGGACCCTGATGCCGCCTCGACCCGGACCGAGATTCCGCCCAACGCCACCGCGACATCGCAAGCCGCCACCTGCCCCCAGTGCCACAAGGAGCTGGGTGGGGACTTCGCTTTCTGCCCCCATTGCGGCGGCAAGATGAACAAGGCGTAATCAACAGGACTCGGAATGGGGATCGACCTCGAGACGCTGATCATCCTCGCCGTCCTGGCGTTTATCCTCTTCGGCCCGGAAAAGCTGCCGGAGTACGCCGCCACCCTGGGAAAGTTCGTGGCCAAGATGCGTCAGGCCACCACGGAGATGACCCGCCAGTATCAAGATCAGAACCCCTTTAGCTATCCCCCGGAGCCGACCCTGCCGGCGGCCCCGGAATCCACCTGCCCCTACTGCCAGCAAACCGTGACCCCGGGTTTCGCCTTCTGCCCCAAATGCGGCCAGCGTCTCAAGGAAGATCATTATCCGCCGCCGCCCCAGCCGCCGGAGCCGGTGCGCCAAGCCGAGGCGCCCCCAGCACCTGAACCGATGCAGGTGGCCTATCCCCGGATTCGGCCACTCAACCACGAGGAAATTGATCGGGCCCTGGCGATCATCAATCAGGCCGCCCTGGCCTACAAGGGGGTGATCCCGGCGGATTGCTGGCATGAGCCCTATATGCCCGAGGCAGAGCTTAGGGCCGAGATGGCCGCAGGGGTCCAATTTTGGGGCTACGAGAGTGAAGCGGGCCTGGTGGGAGTTATGGGGCGCCAGGACCTCCAGAACGTTACCCTGATCCGCCACGCCTACGTGGACCCGGCCGCTCAGCGCCAGGGGGTGGGCGCCCGCGTGTTGGCCTATTTCCTGGAGGAGATCCCCGGCCCCGTCCTGGTAGGCACCTGGGCTGCGGCCTGGTGGGCCATCCGCTTCTATGAGAAACACGGCTTCCGGCTGGTCACCCAGGCGGAAAAGAACCGCTTGCTCAACACCTACTGGACCATCTCGCCCCGCCAGGTGGAAACCTCGGTGGTCCTGGCGGACCCCAAGTGGTTTGCTTCCGGGGCTCACGCCGGATAATCGGCCGGCAATCCAGCCTCGCACAGTTCATACCGAGTTGCGATCAAAAGGCAATTATTTGCAGACGCAGGCTTTACCGTGAAACTTCAAATCCCCCTAAATCCCCCTTTAAAAAAGGGGGACTTTAAGGAAGCCGCAGTCTTTCCCCCCCTTTTCTAAAGGGGGGTAGGGGGGATTTTTCTCCCCGCGATTGACCAACCCGGGGTCATGAACCTTTCGCTTGCGCCAGCCCAGGCGAGACGCCTGTGTCGCCAATTGATTGCGACTCGGTATCACATGGCCAACTGGGCCTTGAGACGAGCGGCGATCTCCCGGCCCACCTCCTGGGCCTGTACCCAGACTTCCTGGTCTTC
Organism: Pseudomonadota bacterium; assembly: GCA_018897875.1. Taxonomy (GTDB): domain Bacteria; phylum Desulfobacterota; class Desulfobaccia; order Desulfobaccales; family 0-14-0-80-60-11; genus 0-14-0-80-60-11. The sequence continues at coordinate 7,581 of JAHIKF010000172.1, forward strand.
CACCCGGCAAAACTTCTCCGGAGTCACCGCGGTATCTTCCCCGAAAACCCAGGGCAAAGCGCTCATGGGGCAACTCTCGCCGAACCCGCACACCAGGCATTCGGGGTTCCCCACCGCCTGCAACTGCCCCAGCACCTCCATGCCCTCCATTTTCAAGGCATGGGCGATCTGGGCGTTGGCCTCCGCCACCCCCGGCGCGCCCCGGCCGATGCCGGTGGTGACCACCGCGGCCAGTTTGCCGCGATTGAGGCCGTGCTGATGGCGCTGGGAAAAGAGGCGCTCCAGGAAGGCCTTGGTGAAGGCGTCCACGGAGCCGTAGGGGCAGTAACCCCCCACCACCAGGGCCCCGGCGTGACGGACTTTTTCCGCCAGCTCGGGGAAATCGTCCTGCACTTTGCAGATATTGTCTTCCTTGCAGCCCAGACAGGCGATGCAGGGGCGCACGTTGATGCGGCTGAGCTTGACGAACTCGGATTTCAGGCCGCTGGCCGCCAGCACCGCCTGGACCAGGCGGTCGGTGTTGCTATTTTTTATGGGGCTTCCGGAAATCCCCAGGATTTGCGGATACATAGGTTTCCTCCTTGCGTTTATCGCGGCCGACTTGCGATGGCCTCCTTCAGTCCCAGGGAGAGCCTCTCGCAGGCGGCCACTACTTCCGGGTGGTCCTCAAAGTTTTGGAACATCTCGGGGGTGATTTCGTTAAAATTGGCAAAATCTTCGGGGGTCATCCACCGGGCCGGGCCGCCGTACCGGCAGGTGGTGCCGTAACCGCAGATGAAGCAAGGCGGGGTGGCGCTGTTAAAAAAGACCGACCCCACCACATTGTAGGTAAAATAGCTGCTGAGATGGTACGAAATCTCCCGGACGCCGGCCTCGGCCTCATCTCCCCCCACGCAGACTGCGGCCGCCAGCTTGCCCATGGTTGAGGGATTGAGGTGACGCAGCGGAAACAGGCGCTCCAGAAAGGTGTGGGTAAAGGCGTTGGGGTGGCCGAAATAGACCACGCCTCCCACGATCAGGGCGTCCGCGGCCTCGATTTTATCGTAGAGGGGGGACATATCGTCGGGTTGAATACAGCGTTGCTTTTCGGCGCATTTGACGCAGCCCAGACACGGCATGATCTTCAGCTTGGCCAGGTGGATCGTCTCGTAGTCGTAGCCGGTGTCTTGGGCGATCTTCTCCAGCATGCGCTGTAAATTGCTTTGAGGCTTGGGACTGCCGTTGATTACCAGAATCATGCGGGCCTCCTTGGGCGAGTTGCCGGTGGTCAGTTTGAAGATGGGGGCAATGCCACCCCCAACTCCTTCCATGTCTTCATGATAATCATTGGCAGGAATAGTCGCTGTAACCGGAGTTACATTCATGGAAAAAATGTGATTTTCCGGAGAACCAGGGCGGTTTTTTCAACTGGCCACTGACTACTGACCACTGGCAACTATTTCATACCGAGTTGCGCTCAAAAGGCAATTATTTGCAGACGCAGGCTTTGCCGTGAAACTTCAAATCCCCCTAAATCCCCCTTTAAAAAAGGGGGACTTTAAGGAAGCCGCAGTCTTTTCCCCCCTTTTCTAAAGGGGGGTAGGGGGGATTTTTATCCCCGGGAGTGACCAATCCCAAGGTCATGGACGTTTCGCTTGCGCCAGCACAGGCGAGACGCCTATGTCGCCAATTGATTGTGACTCGGTATCACAACTCCACCAATTCGGAACTCAACGGGTGGCCCATGAACAGGCTGGCTAACTGAGCAAAGCGCGGCGTCAGGTCGGTGGTGAGGTAACGACGGGTCCCTTTGCGGCTCAATTGGATCTCCATCTCGGGATGGCGCGCCAGATAATCCACCAATTTGGCTGCGGTGACCTGGCCGGAGCAGATCAGTTCGTGGCCGGGACCCAGGATGGCTTGGATCTGGTCTTTCAAGATGGAATAGTGAGTACAGCCCAGGATCAGGGTGTCCACGCCCTTGAAGGGGGCCAGATAGCGGCGCAGGATCAGGCCGGTGCCTTCCCACTCCTGCTCCCCGCTCTCGATGATGGGCACCAGGAGCGGACAGGCCTGCTGGACGACCTCCACCTCCGGGTCCAGTTTTTTCAGCTCCAGATCGAAGGACTGGGAGATCACGGTACCCTCGGTGGCGATCACCCCGATGCGCTTGCTGCGGGTCCGGGCCACGGCCTCTTCCACCGTGGGGATCAGCACCCCCAGGACCCGGAGGTCGGGGTAGCGTTCCGGCAGCCAGACCTGCTGGATGCGCCGCAGGGCCCGGGCCGAGGCGGTGTGGCAGGCCAGGACGATGAGGCGGCAGCCCTGGCGGAAGAGGTAATCCACCGCTTGCTCCGTGAAGCGGATCACCACCCGATCGGACCGGGTGCCGTAGGGAATACGGGCATTGTCCCCCAGGTAGAGATAGTCATAATCCGGCAGGACCTGCAAAAATTCTCGTAAAACCACCAGCCCGCCGAATCCTGAATCAAAGACGCCGATCATAGTAAATACCGTTTTCGGATTATGGTTTTCGGTTAGAAGATAGAGTAACTGGGCCAGGCGGTAGGGGCGGGTTTTAAACCCGCCCCTACACCGTGTCGGTCCGGCATTTAATCCGACAACCGCAGCAAGGTGCCCCGCCGGTAGGCCGACTTGAGGGTCAGGCAGACCAGGCCGTAGCTGATGAAAAGGTATACCACAGTTTGGGAGAACCCGTAAAGCAGGGGGTGGCGGGACATTAGGGGGAAGCCGTAGAAGTTCCTGAAATAATCGAGAAAATAGGTCAGCGGGATGATCTGCGCCAGGAACTGCGCCCCCCGGGGCAGCACGCTGACGGGATAGTAGAGGCCGCACAAGAGCAGCATGAGGTAGGAAAAGGCCCAGGCCGCCACTTCGGCCCGCTGGCCGAAACGCAGCACCAGGGCCAGGACCAGGGCCCCGATAATGGCGGCGTTCAAGAACAGGCCCAGGAGAAAGAGGCTCAGCCCCGCCAGGCCCGGCCTTCCCAAGTCCATGTCGAAAAAGTAGACGCTCAAGCAACCCATGAGTACAAAGACCACCAAGCCCCGGACCAACCCCACCAGGCCCGAGCCCACCAGGATGTGGGACAGGCGCACCGGGGCGATGAATTCATGTTTCAGGCTCTTGGACCAGACGGAATAGAGCAGGGCGTAAGACAGGTCCAGTTGGGCAATCTGGACGGTGTTCATGGTCACGGCGCCGATGAGGATAAAGGCCACCGTTTCCCCTTCCAGGCTCAGGAACCTGGTCAACAGCCCCACGGAAAAAACGCCGATGAGGGGCCAGAACACCATCTCGAAGATGGCGAAGACGTTGCGCCGGTTCACCAGGGCGCTGCGGGTGCTGAAGGCCCAGATCTTATTCAGGTTAGTGCGTAATTTCATGGTAGATTTCTTCCAGGTCCACGGGCTTGACCACTACCTTAGCCAGCTTGGTCCCGGTTGCGTACACGACTTCCAGGATAGCCGGCAGCCGCTCGTCCACCCGGTCCAGCACCAGGTCTACCCGGGAGTCTTGTACGGTGTGGTGGAGCACCCCGGGCAGGCGGTCGTAGTCCAGCGGCGCCGGGGAGTCCTGAAAAATCAGGCCCAGGTGGTCCCCCAACCCCAGGCGCCGCTGCAAATCCGGGATGCGGCCTTCGCTGATCAGCTGCCCCCCTTTCAAGAAGGCCACCTCGGTGCACAGCATCTCGGCCTCCCGCAGGTTGTGGGTTGTCAGGAGCATGGTGACCCCGGTCTCCCGGTTGAGCCGGACAATCTCCTGCCGGATATGGTGCGCCATCTCCTGGTCGAGGCCCGAGGTGGGTTCGTCCAGGAAGAGCAGTTCGGGGTCGTTGATGAGGGCCTTGGCCAGGGCGAGACGCTGCTTGAGGCCGGTGGAGAGCCGCTCAAAGGTTACCGTCCGGTGTTCCGCCAGCCCGAATAAGTCCAGGAGCTTTTCCACCTTGTCGGTCAAGGCCCGGCCTCCCAAACCGTACAGCCGGCCGTAGAACCTTAAGCTGTCCGTCACCGTCATGCACCAGAGGAAATGGGCCCCGCTGGCCGCCAGGTTGATGCGGGCCTTGAGACGGGCCGCCTGCCGGACCACATCCAGACCCAGTACCTCGGCCCGGCCGGTGTCCGGCAACAGCAGGGTGGCCAAAATCGAAATGAGGGTGGTCTTGCCGGCGCCGTTAGGCCCCAACACCCCGAAGATGGCCCCGGGCGCGACCGTAAGGTCCACCTGCCGGAGTACCTGCTTGACCGGGCCCCAGAGCCCGGTGCGGAAACCTTTGCCGATTCCCTGTGCGAAGATAGCCGGTTGCATAAGATGCCATTAATTCAGAGGGGAGGACCGGGGATTTGACTTGCGAAAAATACCCCGGCCCTCCCCCGAAATTTTATTTCCCTAACTTCTCCCGGCACGGATTGCAAAACCCCGGCCCCTTCATATCGGTGTCGGCCAGGGAATTGGAAAAAGACATGACGCAGGCCGGGTCAATGCAGTGGCCCAGGCCCAACAGGTGCCCCAGTTCGTGGACCGCCTCGGTGACGGCCCGGGCTTTGAATCGCCGGGGGTCCCGGGGCTGGCCATAAAACTCCGGGTAGAGGCGGGCCAGGGAGATGATTGCGGCGCGGCTCCGGGGATCGGCCAGGCCAAAGACGAAGTTGAGACCGGGCGCGGTGAGGTCCACCCCGGTGACCCCCAGGATAACCTCATCCCCCGGCGAGCGGGCGGCCGCCAGCGCCGCCAGAAAAGGGGCGCCCGGATACTGGCTGCGGCCCTCAGGGCAGGAGGCCGGCAGGGGAAGGTTCCCCCCCATCCGGACGGCGGCGCCCAGTTCACGCGTTACGCCCTCCTGAAGGAAGCCCAGCATGGCCGGAGGCAGGGACCCCACGGAGACCAACCTCACCGTGAAGACGGCGGCGGCCCCCGGGGCCAGAAGCGGCACCCCGAGGAACATCCCTACGTCCCCTTGGAAGCTGGGAGTTTCTTCCAATCCTTAACCCCCATCAGGTCCTTCTCCCGGCCAATCATCACCAGCACATCGCTGGGCTTGATGACGAAGTTGGGGCCGGGCAAAAACACGAACCGGGGCGGCACCAGTTCCCGGATGGCAATGACGAACACCCCGAACCGTTTTCTCAGGTCCAGGGCTACCAGGCTGGAGCCGTAGAAGTCATCCGGCGGGGCCACGTCCATCACCCGATAATCCGCTTCCAGGGGCACGAAGTCCAGGAGGTTGGGGTTGATGATGTGGGCGGCCAACCGGCGGGCCGTCTCCCGCTCCGGAAAGATCACTTCCGTGGCCCCACCGCCCGGAGAATGGCGGCGTGGTCCTCGGTTTTGGCCTTGGCCTGGATGGACCGCACCCCGATTTTCCTCAGGTGCAGGGTGCACAGGATACTGGCCTCCAGGTCCTCGCCGATGCTGACGATGGCCTCATCAAAATCCGCCGTGACCACCGAAGCCAGGCCGGCAAAATCCCTGACGTCCAGGATCAGGGCCCGCTGCACCTGGTCCACGACGGCACTGACGCGATTCTCATCCCGGTCCAGGGCCAAGACTTCGCACTGCCGGGACAGTTCCCGGGCCAGTTCGGTCCCGAACTCGCCCAGGCCGATTAAGCAGATATGCTTTTTGTGCTTCATCCGATCATCACTTTTCCTTCGGAATGCTGAACGTGACCAGGGTCAACGGTCCCCAGCGGCCCACAAACAGGGTAATTATAATCCATAACTTACCCAGCGCCGAGCGCTGGTCGGTTAAGCCGGTGGACCGGGCCACCGGGCCGCAAGCGGAGATGGGCTCGCAAATCAGGTCACCCCTGCCGATTTTCCGGACCCAGTTCTATCAACCGAGGTCTTAAGCCTTGACTACGCCAGAATTTATCAGGGTTTCACGTCTACCACAACTAATGAATAATAAATTGCGGATTCAAGATTTTCTTTGCTTTTCTGGCCCGTTTGGTTAAGCTTGGGCTTGCCAAAGCAGGCCGCAACCTTTATTATTTTTCTGCTTGTCTTGGTTGATCCAGTTTCATAACCCAGATAGCTCACCGTGGAAGCCTTTTTTCGGGAAGCGCTCCAGTTTTCCCTGAGCTGACTGTCTGGGGCTGGCTTAAAAACCTTTGTCCGCACCAAAAGCTTGTTAGGATACCTCGGATGAGCACACCGCCTGTGGCCGCGGCGCCAAGGATCACACCCCAGAAAGAATTGCTGGAAGGTGAAACCGGCAAGAAACGCTTGGGTCAATGGTCCGCCACTGCCATTTGCGGCAATGACATCACTTCCTCGTGCCTTTACGTGGCGGCCATTGCCACGGTTTACGCCCATGCGTTGGCGCCGCTGGCCCTGCTTATCGTTGGGGGCATCCTCTATCTCTATCGCAAAATCTATACTGAAGTAGTGGAGGCCTTGCCCCTCAACGGCGGGGCCTATAACTGTCTACTCAACAGCACCCGCAAGTTTTCCGCCGCCCTGGCCGCCTGCCTCACCATCCTGTCATATCTGGCCACCGCGGTCATCTCGGGGAAAACCGCGGCGGTATACCTGGAAACCCTCTTGCCTTTTCTGCCTCCCATGGAGGTCACCACCGCAATTCTGATCCTTTTCGCCGGCCTCGCCATCCTGGGCATCACCGAATCCTCCCGGGTCGCCCTGGTCATCTTCATTTTCCACCTGAGCGCCCTCACTCTCCTTTTAGTCTTCGGCCTGATACATGTGGTTCAGTACGGAGGGGCCTGGGCGCAAAATTGGCACTCCCTGACCCAGGACGTAAACTGGCCCACCGCCTTGTTCTTCGGGGTGTCGGCCTCGTTGCTGGGGGTGAGCGGCTTTGAAAGCTCCGCCAACTTCGTGGAGCAGCAACAGCCTGGGGTGTTCCGTCTCACCTTGCGCAATATGTGGGTGGCGGTGATGGTTTTTAATCCCCTCATCGCGCTGCTGGCCTTGCAAATCCTCCCGATTACGGAAATTTTAAAGCATCATGATAACATGCTCTCGTTTGTGGGATTGTTGACCGGCGGGAACCTGCTGCATGGCCTGGTGGTCATCGATGCCAGCCTGGTGCTTTCCGGCGCGGTGCTCACCAGTTTTATCGGGATAACCGGCCTGGTGCAACGTATGACGTTAGATCAGTGCTTCCCGCAATTCCTCTTAAAGACCAACCGCCGGGGTTCGCACCACCGGATCATCCTGACTTTCTTGTTATTGTGCATTTCCATTCTGTATCTGACGCGTGGCAAGTTGCTGCAGTTGGCGGGAGTCTATACCATTTCTTTTCTTGGGGTCATGACCCTGTTCGGCATCGGCAACATCCTGCTCAAAATCAATCGCAAGGAATTGAAGCGCACCTACCGGGCCGGCTGGAGTACGGTGATATTGGGAGTCATAGCTACCAGTGTGGGAATTATCGGCAATGTGATCCTTGATTATCGTTTTCTGATGTATTTTGCGCTCTATTTCATTCCCGCGGTGCTGATAGTGACGGTGATGTATACTCGGATCGCTATTCTTAAAGCCGCTCTCATGGTTATTAATGAGATGCTGCAGCGGGCCTTCATGTGGCGCGAAAAAGTTATCGAAGAAATTATGGATATTACCAATATCCGTCTGGTGTTGTTTGTGCGCGGCGGAGCCTTATCCCGCCTGAGCAAGGCTTTCGATTACATTCAGCGCAATGAATCCAGCCGCAAAATTGTGGTGGTGCATTTATATAAGGACCATAATTCTGAGGCAGAAGAAGAAATTCTCCGCAGCCTGAAAATCCTGGAGGAACTTTATCCCGAAATAAAAATCGAATATTTTCCGCGTCAAGGGCAGTTCGGCCCTGAGATGGTGGAGACCCTTTCCCTGGAACTTAAAGTCCCGAAAAATTATATGTTCATCGGCGCCCCGGAAGCCAAGCACAAATTTTCTCTGGAAGATTTGGGCGGCGTACGGGTCATTTTTTGATCATCCGAACAACCTCCGGTAAGCCTGCCCGCAACCCCCTCCTGCTCCCTGAAAATTTCTCTTGACGTCTACCTGGGGAAGGATTACCTTTTATCCGTCAGCCCTTGGCCATATGGCTGACCGCCGAGTTCTCCGACACCCAAACGGAGAAGCGGGGGACCCAAGTTATTGGGGCGAATCCGCATATTGTGTATATGCGGTAGGGCAAGCAACCTCCCGCCCGAGCCCGACAGCTAACCCCGTAGGCAGGAGGAGGCTATGATACCTATCTCGCGCTTTGCGCCTTCAGGGCGCCATCACTCCTATTCAGCAGCAATCGGCGGGGCCATCCTGCCTTCTCGCCTGCCCCGGAAGGTTCCCGATTCCCGTTCTGCGAGGCCACGGCGTTGTATCTAAAGAGCATTCTCCTCATCGCCGCCAACCTGGGGCTGGTGGTGCTTTTCATCTATCTGCTCCGCAAACCCGGGCGGCTGTCGTACTACCTCAACGGGCGCTGGTGGCTCACCTGGCTGTCGGTGGCGGTCATCACCCTGATGGACGAACTCACCTCGGTTTTTTACGCCCCGGCCGAGGCCTACCGCTTCATCGGCCCCAGTGCCATCATCTTTATCGCCTTCACCGCGGTCTTTGTCCATTACATGACCACCCGGCTGGTGGAGATCGCCGAGATCCTGGAGCACCACGGGCTCATCGGCGGCGGGGTCTATTCCTTCTCCTACCTGGTCCTGGGCCCCCTAGTGTCCTTCGTGGCGGTGGCCTCCATCATGGTGGACTACATCCTCACCGCCTGCATCTCGGCGGTGAGCGCGGTGCTCAATGCCACCTCGTTTTTCCACCTGCCCCACCCCATGGTCCTGGCCCTGGTCCTGATCACCATCTGGGTGGTGGCCGGGCTCAACATCCTGGGCATCAAGGAGAACGCCAGGGTCACCTTCACCATCTTTATCTTTGCATCCCTGATTTTCGTCACCCTGATTATCTCCGGCGTCCTGGCCCTGGACGGCGCCTCCCTGGGGCGGCTGAAGCAGGCTGCGGTCAAGACCGGCGCCGACCTGACCTCGGGCTCGATCTTTGATAAGTATCACATCTTCATCGCCCACATCGCCTTCTGCATCCTGGCCTACTCCGGGGTGGAGTCCGTGCTCCAGACTGCCGGCCTGGTGCGGAGCTGGCGGGAGATCCGCAAGGCCTACATCTTTCTGGCCTGCACCGTGGGTCTGGTGACCCCCATCGTGGCCGCCCTGGCCCTGTCGGCGCCCATCGATTTTCACCTGCATGAAGGCGACCTCATCACCCATTACGCCACCCTCATTAATGGGCTGCCGTTTGGCGTCATGGTGGCGGCCCTGGCCAGCTTTGCCTTGATCATGGCGGTGAATACCGCGTTTGTGGCCTCCAGCGAATTAATGGAGCGGGTGGCCCACCGCTACGGTTTCCACTGGGTCACCGCCACCAACCGGCGCCAGTCCCTCTACCGCATCCATATCGCCAACGCCGTCTTCTTCTCCATCATCATCCTGATCACCTCGGGCAAGCAGGAAACCCTGGCGGACATGTACGCCCTGGGCCTCCTGGCCAGCTTTTCCATCAACATGGGGGCCCTGATCATCTACCGCTACTTCATGGGCACCAAGGACCTGATCCACTTTTACACCTCCCGCCTGGTCACCCTGATCATGTGGGTCATCTTTGTGAGCTGTTTCATCTTCCTGGCCATCTACAAGACCCACGGCACGATGTTGTGGGCCGCGGTCACCGGCCTGGTGCTGCTGGCCGGGTTTCTGGTGGCCCGAAAGCGGGCCCCGGAGATCGGGGAGATCGGCAAGGGCGACAACGAAATGGAGATGATCCTGCGCCTGGCCGAGTCCACCGCCCCGGATGTGCACCTGGTGTTCAGGCGCTCCCAGGATACGTCCGGCCAACCCCCGGAGGACAACGTCGCCTACGTCACCTTCTACTCCCCCCGGGCCGGCATCCCGCCCAAATTGGCCGCCAACCACTTCCGCCTGCCCCTGCTCAAGTTGAGCCTCTATCACCGGCTGGTGGCCCTGCTCCGGGTGGTGGAATACGAGTTGGGCGACCGCCAGGTCACCATCCACCTGGGGTGGCCCATGTCCTCCTGGCTGGACCGCATGGCCATCGGCGTCATGATCTTCAACATGATGCGCCTGCCCCGCCTCTTTCCCAATTTCAAGTTCATCATGAGCTATACCGACCCCACCGGCTCGGCCTCCAAAATCCACGGCGCGGCAGTGAAATAAGTGGTCAGTGGTCAGTAATAAACGGGGAAACAATAAGTTATTGCTGAGGCGCCACCACAGCCGGGAAAGCCTGTGCCACCCTTTGACTGCAACCTGGTGTGCATGAAGCTTTATGCCAGGTTGCTCTCAGAAAGGTATTGAGGTCCGGAGAATGGTTTTCCAAGGCGCTGAAATCCGTAGGGCGCGTCTCACGCGCCATTCCTGGTGCGTAAGACGCACCCTACGAAGGGAAATTACCTTTTTGAGCCCAGATTGGTATTATTGGGATACTAGTCCGGTTAGGGGCTGGTAAAGGAGGTCTCGATGAGGTCCAGCCACTCTTTCAGGCTGAGCCCCGAGGCGAATTCATCGTCGGCCAGGTGGGGCGGGCTGGTTTCATCCACCACGGCCTCGGCGGTAACCAGGCAGACCGGCCAGCCCGGGCGCCCGGGAGGCACGTGACCTTGGTCCACCAGGCGGTACACCGCGAAGGCCTGGTCATCACAGGCCGCCAGGTATTTTTCGCCGTTATGGGTCAGGGTCAGAGGGGACCCGAAGAGGCCCAACTCCCGAAAACGGGCCTGAATCCGGCCCAGCAGTTCCGCCGGGGAAATTTCGGAACCGTGGAGTGCGCCAGTCATCGGCTTGATGGTGGTCCGGCGGTAAACTTCATGTGGCCTCCGAAGTTTCCTTGGGGACATTGCCGTTCCCAAGTGCAACTTGGGAACGAGTTCGGACTTGGGAACGAGTTCGAAAAATCCTCACGCCCCGGCCGCCTCCGGGGGTGCCCCAAAATGCTCGGTATAGCGCCCCCAAAACTCCTGGACTCCCAGCCGGTGTTCCTGGGTGCCCTGCTGTTCCACGCAAAAACTGGCCAGCACCGCGCCCATGCGGGCGGCCTCGGGCCAGTCCAGACCCAGGGCCAGACCCTTGAGCACACCGGCCCGGTAGGCGTCCCCGGCCCCGGTGGGGTCCAGAACCTGGCTGGCCGGCACCGCCGGGACCTCGTCTTCGCCCCGGTCAGTCTGGATCAGGGAGCCCTGCTCCCCCCGGGTGGTGATGAGATGGGGCGTGAGCTTCAGGATCCCGGCTACGTCCAGGCCGGTCTTCTGCCGGAACATCTCCAGTTCATAGTCGTTGACGATGAGGGCCAGGGCGCCGTCCGCCATCTCTTTCAGGTCGTCGCCGTCCCAGGCCGGGATGCTCTGCCCCGGGTCGAAGATATACCGCACCCCCCGGTTCTTATAGGCCCGGGAATAGATGCGCATGTCCTCCAGACTCCCCGGCGCCACGATGGCCAGGGTGGCCGCCGGGTCCAGATCCTCAAAGCGGTAATCCGAGGTATGCTTCATGGCCCCGGGATTGAACCCGGTAATCTGGTTGTCGGCCAGATCCGTGGTAATGTAGGCCCCGGCCGTGAACTCGCCGGGAATCTCTTTGATGCCCGTGAGCGGCAACCCCAAGCCCTCCAGCCACTCCCGGTAGGGACCAAAATCCCGCCCCGCGGTGGCGACAATGACGGGCTGCTCCCCCAAGAGCGCCAGATTGTAGGCGATATTGCCCGCGGTGCCGCCGAACCGCTCCGTTAAACCGTTGACCATAAAACAGACGTTGAGGATGTGAATCTTCTCCGGCAGGATGTGATCCACAAACCGCCCGGGGAAATCCATAATCCGGTCATACGCCAATGACCCGGAAACAAAAATGCGCATCGAACCTCCAATTAAAGTGAGCAGTGAGCAGGGAGCAGTTGGCCCCAAGAAACCAGAACTGCTCGCGGCTTCGAAAAGTTCCTTAAATCGGTGGCACAGGCTTTCCAGCCTGTGCGGACCGCCTGGCGGGCGGGACGCCCGCCCCACTGCTCACTGCTCACTGCTCACTGCTTACTGCTCACTGCTCACTGCTCACTGCTCACTGCTTACTGCTCACTCCTTCAAAATATTCCTTCGCCTCCCCCACCGTATACAAAGAGCCGGTGACCACGATATGGTCGTCGGGGCCGGCCAGGGACTGGGCCTGTTGGACAGCCGCGGCTACCCTGGGGGTCTGGAGGATTTCCAGGCCGTAAGGTTGGGCCCGCCGGGCCAGGTCCCGGGGGGTAGCGGCCCGGAAGTATTGCGGTTGGGTAAAGATGACCATCTGGGCCAGAGGGAGGAGCCGGCCCAATATGGTGTCCACGTCCTTGTCGGCCATGATTCCCATCACCAGGATGAGGCGGCCGTGGTTGCGGACCTTTTTCAGGTTCTGGGCCAGGGCCAGGGCGGCCGCGGGGTTGTGAGCCCCGTCCAGCAGGACCCGTGGGTCCTGGGGGACCACCTCCAGGCGGCCCGGCCAGCGCGACGTCGCCAGGCCCTCCCGGATGGCGGCCTCGGGCACGGGAAAACCGTCCCGGCGGAGCAGTTCCACCACCGCCAGGGCCACCGCGGCATTGCCATACTGGTGCCGGCCCCTGAGGCTGAGGCTCAGACCGGAGATATGGCGCTGCAGGCCGAAATAATCGAACGCCCCGCGGGATTTGCCCCGGGTTTTGAAGTCTATGCCGCCCTGGTAGAGGGGGGCGCCCGCTTCCCGGCAGCGGCTGCGGAACAACTGGAGCACCTGTTTTTGCCGGGCGTAGGTGACCAGCGGCGCTCCGGGCTTGATGATCCCCGCTTTTTCTCCGGCGATGGCCAAGAGCCCCTCGCCCAGGTGTTCCTGGTGATCCCGGGAAATGTTGGTAATCACCGAAACCAACGGCTGGACGATGTTGGTGGCGTCCAGGCGGCCACCCATGCCGGTCTCCAGGATAATGGGGGCGGCCCCGGACTGGAGAAAGTAGAGAAAGGCCATGGCCGTGGCAAACTCAAAGAAGGTGGGGGGTTCGGCGTCATCCACTGCAGCCCGCACCTCGTTGATCAAGGCCAGCAGCCGGTCCTCCGAGATCTCCTCATCCCCTAAGCGGAAACGCTCCGTAAAACTCACCAGGTGCGGCGAGGTGAACAGGCCCACGGGATAGCCGGCCCGGCTCAAAATGGCGCTGAGCATGGCCGCCACCGACCCTTTGCCGTTGGTGCCGGCAATGTGGATGTAGCGGCCCTCCTGGTAGTCCAACCTTAGCCGGGCCAGCAGGCTGAGGGTGGAGGACAGGCCGAACTTGATCCCGAACTTCTGTAAATCAAAAACCCAGGCCGTAGCCTGGGCCAAATCGGCAAAGGCCGTCATGCCGGCTCCCCTCAATATTCTTTGTATTCGTGGCTCAACACCGTCTGCCCATCGGGTTTGAAGCGAATGAGCAGTATGCTCTTCAGGATCTTGCCCTCGGTCTTTAAGGGTGGCCTCTTGATCCTTTTATCGTCATCGGGAAGGAGGAAGAGCTGATCGGATTGCGGCGCGATCTTGCGGTCCTTCGGTTTATAGGGCATGGCCGGCGCATCCTTGAAGTTCTTGTAGGTGTAGGTGATGCCCTCGGAGCCGCGGTCGATGTCCTGGGGATCGCCGAACAGCAGGAGGACTTCATTTTTCGTGGTCTTGCCGTCGGCGATGCGCTCCACGTGGCGGCGGTCAATGGTCTCGCCGCTGATGATTTTCCAGGCCCCCAGGAGCCCCGGCAACAGCAGGATCATGAGGACCGAGGCGATCCGGCGGCACCTATGGCGGGCCGAACTCCGGCCCCCTTCCGGTTGAAGTTCCCGACTCATCTGCAATTGATGCATAAAATATCCACCTCCATTAATCGCACGGGGTCCAGTGCGACGCTTCATAATGAATATGACCTTTAAATCCACGTTCTTTCTTCCCCCCTTTTCTAAAGGGGGGCCAGGGGGGATTAAATAAGTGCCTAATAATCCCCCTAAGTCCCCCTTTAAAAAAGGGGGACTTAACACAGTCGGCCTGCCCGGCCCTTAGCTGAGCAGGACCGCAATAATCCCACTGAGAAAGATGGCATCAAAGGTGCCGGCGCCGCCGATAGAGGCCACCGGCGCCCCCAACTGCCGGATCTGCCCCAGGTTCAGCAGATCGGCCCCGATCAAGATCCCCATGGTGCTGGCGATATAGGCGCAGGGAGCCCGGAGTTCCATGGGGCACAAGAAATAAGCTCCCAGGGCCGCCACCAGGGGAGGCGCCAGGCCCGGCACGCCGATGCCCATACCGCGCACCGGCCGGGCCAGACGGTTCACCACCACGGTCACCACCGCCAACAGGATCGGCAGGCTGAGGCCAAAATCGATCTGGGAGATAAGATACACGGACAGGGCCACCGGGATCAAGGCCCCGCCCACATTTACCGCCAGAATGGTCGCCTGGCTCCGATCCGGCCGGGGCACCCGGTAGCGCATGCCAAAATAGGACACCACCTGCTCTCCCACCAGGCCCCGGTTCTCGAATCTGTAGATGGGGATGTTCACCAGGCTGCCCACCAGGGTCAGGATGAGGAGCCAGAACATCAGGCTGGGGGAGATGCCCAGCCGCAGGAAGGCCTCGCCGATCATCCCCAATATCAAAAAGGGCAGCATGATCAGGGCCACCAAAAAAAAGGCCACCATCAGGAAAAAAATTAACGGTGGAAAAATCATCGCCGGGTTTAGTCTCTCACCTCCAGCCCGTAGGACCGGATCTTGAGGTTCAATTCATCGAGCGAGATGCCCAGGATTTCGGCAGCCTGCCGGCGCTGACCAGCCACTCTCTCCAGGGTGCGGCTGATCAATTGCCGTTCCAGTTCCGGCAGCCCGGGCTCGCCCTCGCCGCCGGCGGCCAGCCACTCGCCCTGTAGCTGCAGGGCCGCCGGCAAATCCTCCCGGGTGAGGACATTCCCCTGGCAAACGATCACCCCGCGTTCAATGACGTTTTCCAGTTCCCGGATGTTTCCCGGCCAGGAGTAGCGCCGGAAGGTCTGGAGCGCCTCCGGCGCCAGGGTGATGACCCCCCGCCGGTTTTTCTCTCCGTACCTCTTGAGGAAGAAATCCGCCAGGACAGGCAGGTCCTCCAGGCGCTCCCGCAGGGGGGGCATAACCAGGGGAAAAACATTGAGGCGATAATAGAGATCATCCCGAAACAGGCCCTCCCGGACCATTTTCTCCAGGTCGCGGTTGGTGGCCGTGATGATGCGCACATCCACCTTCTGGGTGCGGTTGCTCCCCACTGGTTCGAACTCCCGGGCCTGCAAGACCCTGAGAATCTTGGCCTGGATCGGCAGGGTGAGCTCGGCGATTTCATCCAAAAACACAGTGCCGTGGTGGGCCACCAAAAAGCGTCCGTCTTTGCGAACGGTGGCCCCGGTGAAGGAGCCCCGTTCATGCCCGAAGAGCTCGCTCTCCAGCAGGGTTTCGGGCAGGGTGGCGCAATTGACCACCACGAAGGGGCCGGCCGCCCGGGGGCTGTTCCGGTGGATGGCATGGGCCACCAGTTCCTTGCCGGTCCCGGTTTCACCCAGGAGGAGCACCGTGGCCTCTGAAGGGGCCACCATCTCCAGGAGCTGGAAAATCTCCCGGATGCGCGGCGAGGAACCTAAAACCCCGGAAAAATCAAACACGCTCTCCCCCCGACCATTGCGCCAGACCATGTATGACCCCGTGACAGGAACAGGCCGTGGCGATCAAAACGTTGCCCTTTAACGCGCCCATATCCCGGGCCAGGTCCAGCAACCGCCAGGGGGGGTATCCCCCCACCCCGGGGGCCAGCTGCCGGCTGGGAATGACCCTGATCTCATATCCAGCCAGATGCAGAGAGGCCAGTTCCTGGTGGAGAGGGAGATCCCGTGATTCCCCGGTGACCGGGCACACCTCGGGTTCGGCGCAGTCATCCGGGCAGAGGTTACGGGCCCGGCTCAGGTAAAGCTCGCCTTGCGGACCGCGCCGGGCCCCGGGGATAAGCCCCGCCAGAGCCTCCGGCGCCGCCGCCGGCTGCCAGACCGACCCTGCCAGGGGACCCGCCATGAGCCAATGAAAGGCCACGTGCACCGGCACCATGGGGATGATCCAGTCCCACCGGCCGTCGCCTCCCAAATGCTGCACCAGAAAGGCGACGGCCTCGGACTGCACCCGCGTCCAGCCCGGAACGCCGTCAACCCTCATCGCTAGAGCCGCAGAGTCGCGATCCACCACCACGAAACTGGCCGCGGCATCCTGCCGGGCCAGGCGCTTAAGTGCCAGGCGGCCGAATTTCCCGGCCCCCAGTATAAGGTAACTGGCCATGAGGGTCAATCCTGACGCGGAAACACCCCCACCACGGTAGGCAACCAGAACTTCCGCTGATCGATGATGTTGCCGATGGAATTCTCCCAAGAGGGGGGAGAATAAAACTCGAAATCCTTGCTTTTGATAAAGAGTTGCGCTTCCGTACCGCCATCCAGGTTCAAAGCGGAATCAATATCGAATGTGCTGCCCTTGAGAAATTCGGCCATCCTAAAAAGGGTGAAAAATCGGTTGGAGGTGTTGAACACCAGGATGTTGCCGTTGCGGTCGGTGGCAATCACCGTGCGGTGGGACCTTTTCTCGCTATCTCTTACCCTGATCTTCCCCTTATAGTCCAGCAACAACGGAAAGGATTGCACTCCTTGGGTCCAGGGCAATTTTTTGGGGTCAACCGGGGTGGTGAGCAAATCCAGGATGGTGGCCCGGGGCAGGTCCGGGGACATGCCTTTGGGTTCCGCCACGAACATCCCCCGCATCTGCCGGTTGCCCGTGGGGCCGATGGGTTTGCCGTCCGCA
>JAHIKF010000173.1 GCA_018897875.1 Pseudomonadota bacterium
ACCCTCGTAATTACGGCCCGTGACTTATCCTGGAGAAACGGGTTTAAAGGACGGATCACCACCCTTAAAAAGGAAATGGTTATTTATTATCAAAAATCCCCCTGAATTTAAGTGAACTCAAGTGAACAAATCGTTTAGCCGTTAGTCCCCACCTTCCCCCCGCCCCAAGGTTCCATCTCCTTCCGGGGAGCCTGTTTGGTCCTGGCATTGGCAGGGACCGTTCTTGTGGACGAGTTTGTTGAGCCTGGCACAAAACAGGGCCGCAAAGGTTCGGCAGGACCCGGCCCCGTCGACCGCATCAGTCTGAGGAAATGAGGCATGTTCACAAGACAGGTCACACCACTGCATGGCTTGCTCTCCTTCTGCCTGTTGATTTAGCCGCATCGCCTGCCAAAAATCAAGACCCTGCGGGGCAGTCGGGTAGCCACCACCGGTCGGCGGCCGCGATCCGGACTAAAGTGGCGGGCGAGGACGCCCGCCCTACCAACTTGTCAAAATTTACGGGTGGGCCAAAGGCCCATACATGACTGTCCTGAAAATTTCCCGAAAATTATCTCTCCCCGGTTGTGGAATGGCCCCGAGCCGGGTACAATGCTGGGGAAATCAAACGAGTAGGGCCTCTGATAACCGGCTCCGAAACTACCGCCGACAACCAAGTCTGCCATGACGATGTTGCAGCCTGACCGCCCCAATCGCTCGATGCTCTTGCGTCTGATCAACACCATCGGCCGCCCGTTGGCGAAAAATGGGCTCTCCTTCCTGCGGCTGGATGAAACGACCCTGCTCAACAAGGCCTGTGCCCAAACCGGCCTGGACGACTTCGGGGATGACTCGTTTCGTGAAGCCTTGAGGGTCCTGCTCCGGTCCTATGAAACCGAGGCCCAGCTCAGCTTTGTCGGACGGATCTGCGTGCATGGGGACCTGGTGCGATTGCTCAACAACCGGCTCCGGCTGATCGCGGATCGGCGGCGCCACCCGGCCATCGCGGCTGAGGTCATCCGCCGCCCGCTGTTCATCACCGGGCTGCCCCGCAGCGGCACGACCTTCTTACACGCCCTGCTGGCCCAGGACCCGGCCCACCGGGCCCCTCAAGTTTGGGAAGTAATGCATCCTTCCCCTCCGCCCGAGCAGGCGTCCTACGCCACTGACCCCCGCATCACCACCACCGCCAGGCAACTGAAGTGGCTCGACCTCCTGATGCCGGATTTCAAAAAGGTGCACTTGATAGGCGCCAGGCTCCCCCAAGAGTGCATTGCCATCACCAGCCACGACTTCCGCAGTTATTCCTTCGAAACCATGTCTGCGGTACATTCCTACCGGGTCTGGCACGACTCCCAGGACAAGCGCCCCGAATACGAGTTCCACCGTCACTTTCTGCAACATTTGCAGTGGCGCTGTCCCGGTCAAAGGTGGGTGCTCAAGGCGCCCGGCCACCTGCTGGCCCTGGAGACCCTATTGCAGGTCTATCCTGATGCCGGTATCGTCCTGACCCATCGCGACCCCCTCAAGGTCCTGGCTTCGTGCGCCAGCTTCACCGAGGTGTTGCGGAATGGGTTTAGCGATCGGGTCGATAAGGTGTCGATGGCCCGGCAAGTGCAGCAACGCTGGGCAGAAGGCGCCGGGCTGGCGGTGAAGTACCGGCAGACCCAGGGGAACTCGCACCAACAGTTGTTTGATGTCCACTATGTGGAATTGCTGCGAGACCCCATGTCCATGGTGCGGCGGATTTATGAGTTTTTCGACCTGGAGCTGAGCGGAGCGGCGGAGACGGCCATGGAGCGGTTCTTGCTGGCCAACCCCAAAAACAAGGGCGGCGTGCACCGCTATTCCCTGGAAGAGTTCGGGTTAAACCCCGAGACGGAGAGACGCCGCTTTCAATTCTACCTGGATTTTTTCGGTATCGAGCCGGAGGGGTGATGACCTGGCGGGCCAGCGGGGGACGGCCCGGGAATCTCCGGAAGCCAGCCGGCGGCGGTAGTCGAAGGGAAGGCGGCAACCGGGCAGCCACCGGCGGTTTGATGTCGCGTCGCCGGTCAGACCAATAAAAAGCGGCCTGGCGGCCGCTTTGCCGTTCAGTCCGACTGGGATGGACCGGCCGGGAGTTCGGTTTCAGCCGAATCGGTTTCGGGCAGGCTATCCATTTCTATGGCCTCACCCTCCAGCATCTCCTCGGCCTCCGGTAACGGAGCCTTGCCCTGGCGGCGTTTCATCTTGTCGTCGTTCTTCTGCTTTCGAGCTATCTCTTTGGCGCGTTTTTGCCAACCATAACGATTTCGGGCCAAATTTATCCTCCCTGGGGCTCAAAATGTCAGAACTCCGGTAGTCCGGAGACCGCCGGAGTTCTGACTCTCAGGCTTTGCGGTTTAGAGTTTTACCACGTTTTGGGCCTGAGCCCCCTTGGGCCCCTGGACCACCTCAAACTCAACTTCCTGGTCTTCCGCCAGGGAGCGGAAGCCGTCGCCCTGGATGGCGCTGTGATGCACAAATACATCCGGACCGCTCTCCCGGGTGATAAAGCCAAAGCCCTTGGAGTCATTAAACCATTTTACCTTGCCAGTTTCCTTCATTGCTGAAAAACCTCCTACAAAGGGTGCTGCGAATAACCCGCTCAAAAAGCAGGGAGCCAGCAGTCAGGCAAAAAAAAATCGGCTCGGGAATTAGCATCCCCGT
>JAHIKF010000174.1 GCA_018897875.1 Pseudomonadota bacterium
AGCACCTGCCCCGTTATCTGGCGGAATTTTGTTACCGCTTTAATCGACGCTTCTGGGAACCCCAAATGTTTAACCGGATGATCACTGCGTGTCTTAATGCTCAAACCGTTACCTTTTCGGAGCTAAGGCAATAAGCGTAATGAGTAATATCAGGGTGGGCGCCGCCCACCAACAAAACGACGGCGGGCCATGCCCGCCCTACCAGAAAAAGCCGATATGAATATTTCCGAACTCCTTCAACAAAAACGCCAACAAGTCCTCGAAATCGCTGAGGGGCATGGCGCCCGGAATGTGCGCCTCTTCGGTTCGGTGGCCCGGGGCGAGACCACCGCCACCAGCGATCTGGACCTGCTGATAGACATGGAACCTGGACGAAGCTTGCTGGATATCGTCGCCATCAAGCAAGACCTGGAAGAATTGCTGGGATGCAAGGTGGATGTAGTCACCGAAGCCGCGATCAGTCCTTACCTTAGAGATAAGGTTCTCCATGAGGCGGTCCGTTTGTGAAAAATGATCTGGTCTATCTGAGGCACATCCTTGATGCCATCCAGAAAATTGAGTCTTATGTGTCTGTCGGACATGAGACCTTCATGTCAACTTCCCATTGGCAGGACGCAGTTATCCGGCAATTGGAAATTATCGGAGAAGCCACCAAACGGCTCTCGCCAGATTTGCGCCGCCGTTACCCCCAGATTCCTTGGAAGCGCATTGCCGGCCTTCGGGATGTTTTAATCCACGACTACCTGGGGGTGGATATTTCTCTGGTTTGGCAGATAACCCAAACTTATCTCCCGGAACTGAAGCACCAGATTGACGCGATATTAAAGGAATAGGTTAATTCTGACGACTTAAAGCACATTAAGGGGTAATTAATGACCGGATACATTCTCCTGGGCGTGGTGGTGGTCCTGTTGCTCGGGGCCGTGACGATTTACAACAAGCTGGTGACCAACAAGAACCTGGTGGCCGAGGGCTGGAGCGGCATCGACGTCCAGCTCAAGCGTAGGAATGACCTCATCCCCAACCTGATCGAAAGCGTCAAGGGCTACATGGGCCACGAGCGGGGCGTCCTGGACCAGGTCACGGAGCTCCGGACCAAGAGCCAGGCGGCCCAGGGGGTAGCCGACAAGGCCAGGGTGGAAGGGGCCATGGGCGCGGCGTTGGCGAACCTCTTCGCGGTGGCGGAAAATTATCCCGATTTGAAGGCCAGCCAGAATTTTATGGAGCTGCAAAAATCCCTGGCCGATATCGAGGACCAGGTCCAGCTGGCCCGGCGCTATTACAACGGGGCCGCCCGGAACTTCAACATCCTGATCCAGTCTTTTCCCAGCAACCTGATAGCCTCCGCCTTCAAATTCACCACGGTGGAATACTTCGAAATTGAGGACGCCGCCGAACGGGCCGTGCCCAAGGTTGCCTTTCCTTAAATCTGAGCGGAAAAGAAATTACTTCCCCCTCACCCTGACCCTCCCCCATTGGGGGAGAGGGAATAAAGATGAAATTCCTTGAACGCTTCCATTAATAAGTGGACGGGTACACACATATGAAGCGCGGCGCCCTGTTCCTGACCCTTACGGCCGTCACGGTCCTGGCCCTCCTGGCCGGGGCCAACGCGGTCCAGGCCCAATCCGAGCGCATCCTCAATTTCAAGAGTTTCATCAAAGTCCATCCCGACGCCTCCATGACCGTCACCGAAGACATCACGGTGCAGGCCGCCCGCCGGGAGATCAAGCGGGGCATCGTCCGGGATTTTCCCACCACCTACCGCGACCGGCTGGGCAACACCGTCAAGGTCGGCTTTAAGGTGGAGGAGGTCTTGCGGGATGGCCGGTCCGAACCCTATCACACCCAATCGGTCTCCAACGGGGTCAAGATCTTCATCGGCCAAAAAGACGTGTTTCTCAGGTCCGGGGTCTACACCTACACCATCCGGTACCGGGTCGACCGGGAGCTGGGATTCTTCAAGGACTTTGACGAGCTCTACTGGAACGTCACCGGCAACGGCTGGACCTTCGCCATCGACCGGGCCGAAGCGTATATCGAGCTGCCCGCCGGGACCAAAATCCTCAAGTCTGCGGCCTATACCGGTTATCAGGGAGCCCGGGGCCACGATTTTACCGTGCGCTCCGACGACAACCTCATTGTCTTCAAGACCACCGCGCCCCTGGCCCCCAGAGAAGGCCTCACCGTGGCGGTATCCTGGCCCAAGGGCGTGGTGCACGAGCCCTCCAGCCAGGAGCGGCTGGGCTTCTTCTTTCAGGACAATGCCGCCACGGCCATCGGGCTCATCTGGCTGGCCGTGCTCTTGTCGTTCTACCTCTGGGCCTGGTTCCGGGTGGGCCGGGACCCGGCCGCTGGCACCATCATCCCGCTGTTCTCCCCGCCCGCCGGTTTTTCGCCTGCGGGAGTGCGTTTCGTCAGCCGCATGGGATATGACGACAAGGCCTTTGCCGCCGCGGTGGTGGACATGGCGGTGAAAGGCGGGGTGCGGATCGAAGAAGATGGCGGCGATTACACCCTGGTCCGCAAGGAGGGCGCCATGGGAGCCCTGTCCCGGGGCGAGCAACTCGTCTCCGCCCGACTCTTTTTCAGCAGCAATTCCGTCAAATTGGAAAACGAAAACCATACCCGGATCAAGGCGGCCATCGACGCCTTGAAGAAAACCCTGAAGACGGAACTGGAAAAGATCTATTTCGTCACCAATTCCGGCTACCTGGCGCCGGGAATCGTCATCACCCTCCTGGGCGTGGCCCTGGTGGTCCTGACCTCCCGGGACAGAATGACGGCGGCCTTTGGCTCCCTGTGGCTCACCATCTGGACGGTGGCCTGCTACTTCCTGGCGGTGGCGGTCTACAAAAAGTGGCAGGCGGCCCGGGGCGGCGTGGTGAAATGGCTGGGGGCCCTGGGCACCACCCTGTTTGCCCTGCCCTTTTTTATCGGGGAGATCGCTGGGGCGGTCATGTTAACCTCGGCCGTGTCCATCCCCGCGGCCGCGACCCTGGCCGCCATGGGCTTTCTCAACGCCCTGTTCTACCACCTGCTCAAGGCCCCCACCCTGTCGGGCCGCAAGATCATGGACCAGATCGAGGGCTTCAAGCTCTACCTGTCGGTGGCGGAAAAAGACCGCCTCAACCTGCTCAATCCCCCGGAAAAGACCCCGGCGCTCTTCGAAAAATACCTGCCCTACGCCCTGGCCCTGAATGTGGAAAATGCCTGGAGCGAGCAGTTCGCCGAGGTGCTGGCCAAGGCCGGGACCGAGACCCAGCCCTACTCCCCCGTCTGGTATTCCGGCAGTTCCTGGGACAGCTTCCACACCTCCCGGTTCTCCGACAGCCTGGGCAGCTCCTTTGCCGGCGCCATCTCGTCCTCATCCACCGCACCGGGCTCGTCCTCGGGGAGCGGCGGCGGCGGGTCCTCCGGCGGCGGCGGGGGCGGCGGTGGCGGCAGCGGTTGGTAGGAGTGGTGGCAAGCGCATATAAAAAAGGGCGGACTTTAACGTCCGCCCCGGTCATTCACCCTCTCCGTCCCTTCGGCCTACGCAACCTGTTGGTATAAGGGCACTTTTAGGGTGATCACCACACCCCGGCCCGGCGTTGCTTCCACCGCCACGGTCCCGCCGATCCGATCCAGACGCTCCCGGATGCTGAACAGGGCGAAGCCGGGGGGGTCACCGCCGTCACTGACTTCCACGCCGTCATGCTCCACCCGGATATGCAGGATCTTGCCTTCCGTCCGCATGACGATCTTGATCTCCCGGGGCCGGGCCTGCCCGGCCACATGCGTCAACAAGTCCCGGAAAATGATGAATAACAGGATCTGGCTGTCATCACAGGGGGGCCAGGCGATGGGGTGCTGCTGCAACTCCACCTCGATGCCGTGCCGGTCCCGGACCTGCCGGGCCAGCCAGACCACCGCCGGGGCAAAGCCCATCTCGTAGAGCACCGGGGGGCTGAGCTCGCCGGTCAAGGAGCGGATGTAACGGATGGAGGCCTCCACATGCTCCCGGGCCTCCTGCAACGCCGCCAGGCCGGCAGGTGATTGGACCTCCGCCGCCAGGGCGCCCAACTTGATCCGGGCCGCGGCCAGGATCTGGCCCACCTGTTCGTGGAGTTCGTTGGCCAGGCGGCGCCGTTCCCGCTCCTCCGCCAGCGAGATTTCTGCGGCCAGGGCCCGCAGCCGCGCCTGGTAGCTGAGGCGATGGGCTTCCAGGTGGTGGTGCAGGCGGCCCAAGGCGGCGCCCACGGCCCCACCGATTAACACAAAAAACAGGGTCAGGGGCCAGGCATGGAGGGAAAAGCTGTGGAGGATCGCCTGCGTCATCCGCAGGGGGGCCTCGCAGCCAAAATACTCATGCAGGTGATGGGCCGCCATGAACAGCGGATGCCCCGCCACCACCCCCACCGCGGCGCCGTACAAAAAACCCTTGAGGATATATCGGGAGGCAGGTTTCACTGATGATCTATCCGGCTTCGGCACCCTGTGGGCCTGAGAGCACCGCGGCGCCGGGTGTACAAGACAGACACCCTTAACCCAACTCTTCGCCGGTGAGGCTCTGCAACGCCTGGAGGTAACGGGTCCGGGTATCGGCGATGACGTCCGCGGGCAAGGGCGGCGGCGGGGGTTGCTTGTTCCAGCCCAGCGATTCCAGGTAATCCCTGAGATACTGCTTGTCGTAGCTCTTTTGGGGGCCGCCGGGCCGGTAGTCCTCCTGGGGCCAGAAGCGGGAGGAGTCCGGGGTCAGGACCTCGTCGATGAGCAGGAGTTTTTCGTCAGTGCCATCGGCCAGGCCGAACTCGAACTTGGTGTCGGCAATGATGATGCCCCGGGGCTCGGCCCAGGCCAGGGCCCGGCGGTAGATCGCCAGGCTCAGGTCCCTGACCAGCGCCGCCAGCGCCGCCCCGATCTGGCTCGCCATATCGGCAAAGGAGATGTTTTCGTCGTGGGTGCCCAACTCGGCCTTGGTGGAGGGGGTAAAGATGGGCTCCGGCAGCTTCTGGGACTCCACCAGCCCCGGGGGCAGAGCCAAACCGCCGATGGCGCCTGTTTGTCGGTACTCCGCCCAACCAGAACCGGACAAATAACCCCGGACGATGCACTCCACCGGCAGGGGCTTACACTTGCGCACCAGCATGGTGCGGCCTTCGAGCAGGTCTTGAAAAGGCCGGCAGGCCGGGGGAAACTCCTCCACTGTGAGACTCAGCAGGTGATTGGGGGTCAGGTCCGCCAGGTGCCGGAACCAGAAGGCGGACAACTGGGTCAGGATACGGCCCTTGTCGGGGATGGGCTCAGCCATCACCACGTCGAAGGCGGAGATGCGGTCCGTGGCCACCAGGAGCAGTTTGTCCCCCAGGTCGTAAATGTCCCGCACCTTGCCCTGGTGCCGGGGACCCAGCCCCGCTAAGGAAGTGGTCATGACCGGGGGATTCATCGGGATGGCCTCCTGATTTTATTGGTGCCGGCGGTTTTAGGCGCCAGTTTCACGACTTTGGGGTTGATCTTTTCCAGGGTTTTGATGCGGTTGGCCGCGTCCTCGGCGGCCTTAGCGCCGGTAAGGGGGCCCACCCTGACCTGGTACAGGGTCTTGCTCCCGGTCTTCCGGGTTTTGATAACGGCCCGGAGGTGCTTGGCCCGGAGGCGCTGCTGGAGGACCTCGGCCTGCTTCATGGTGTTGTAGGTGGCGACCAAAAGGAGATACCGCTGGTCTTTGGACCCCGGGCTGGCCAAATTGGCGCTGGACTGAACCGGGGCCGGGGTCGGCCCAGCAGCCGGCCTGGCCGCGGGGCCCGGCCCCCCGGGGGCCCCGGCCTCGCCGCTCTCTATCAAAGGCGGCCCCCCGCCCGTCGGCGGCAGAGCCACCGGCGCCGCCACCGTAGCGGGTTGAGGCTTCGACGCCGGCCGGTACCCTACCTTGACCCCGAAGATGATGAGGGCCACGGTCAGGACGGCCAGGCCCACGCCCCACAGCAGGCGCCGGGGCAGTAGCTTGAGGGTGTTTAAGTGACTCCGGGCCGCATCCCTAACCTTTTGGGCGTGCGGCAGGCTGTGCTCCCAGACTTTTTTCAACTGCGGCCCCGCCTGAGCCAGGGGCTGCCAGCTGCGCCGGGATTTTTCCGGCCGCCAGGCAGCGGCTTTCTTGGTAACTCCGTGCATGAGTTCCCGGGCCTGGTGCAATTGGCTGACCAGGGCGCCGGCATGGGGCAGCCGCTCTTCGGGGTCCTCCGCCAGGCACCGCAGCAGCACGTTCTGCAGGGGAACGGGAATCTCCTCCAGGTCCGCCGGGGGGTATTCCAAACGATAGGGAAAGGGTTCATCAAAGGTCAGAGGATAGGGCAGGCTGCCGGCCACCAGCCGGAAACCCAGCACCCCCAGAGAAAACACGTTGCCGGCCGGCGTCAGCCGATCTCCGTGAATGACCTCCGGCGGCGCATACGCCCTGAGCTCCAGATGCTGTGGCTCATCGCCATAGGCCGGGGCGAAGGCAAAATTGGCCAGACGGAGGTCTTCCCCCTGGAGCAGGATATTGAGGGGGCTGAGAAACTGGTGCACTTCCCCCTGCTGGTGCGCGAAGGCCAGGGCCTGGGTCAGGAGTTCCAGCCGGTGCAGCGCCTGCGGCAGGCTGAACCGCTCTTGCCGGACCCATTGGGCCATCAAGCTCTCGCCGGGAAAGGGCTCCTCCACCAGGTAGAGAAATTTTTCGGCCTTATCGACGTGGAAAACCCCCAGGATTTGGGGGTGGCGCAGTTTCAGTCCCAGAATCGCGGCGTGTTCAAACATGTCCCGGGCCGCGGCCCACTCCGGGGCGTCCCGGGCCAGGAGCTTCAGGCTGACCTCGGTCCTCAGGGTATTATCTTGAGCCAGCCACACCCCGCCCCAGGGTTCTTCCCGGAGCTGGCGCACGATCAGGTATCTTTGCCCGATCATCTCGTTGGTCTCGGGATGATCCGTTCGGTTGTAGGTCATCTGGAGGCCTGCCTTGGCTGGGGATATCGGCCTGATTATCGGGCCAATTCACCATAACACAAAACTAATAGACAAAAAAGCCCTTTCGGGTCAGGGCAACGCCAACCTCTCGACCTCACCGGCCCAAGTTGAGCGCCGGCTGAGATAAATTTGTAAGAATTAAATTATTCTGGTACCTTCTCCCTTACCTCCCCCATGACGAGGGAATCCCAAAATGTCTCTGGCTAATCTCATTACTCTGGCCCGGCTGCCGCTGTTGTTGATCCTGGTGGGTCTCCTGTTTGTCCCCAGTTTCGGGGTGCGGCTTATTGGCCTGGGGCTGCTGATCGTCCTGTTTCTCCTGGATTGGTTTGACGGCTACGTGGCCCGGCTGCGCAATGAGGTTACCGAAATTGGGGCGGTGTTGGACATCGCCCTGGACCGGTCCGTGGAAAATATCCTCTGGATCACCTTCATGTACCTGGGACTGGTACCTTTGTGGGTCCCCATAGTTTTTTTAGTCCGCTCCTTCGTCGTGGACGGCATCCGGGGCGTGGCCCTGGCCCGGGGAAAATCGGGTTTTGGGATGATGTACTCCCCCCTGGGGCGCTTCCTGGTGGCTTCCCGCTTCATGCGGGCGCTCTACGGCCTGGCCAAGGGCGTGATTTTCGGTCTTCTTTACCTCACCTGGGCCTTGGCTATCAAGGACCCAACCATTCTGATAACCTTGCATCCTTTAAATCAAAGCCTTATATTTTTAACGATGGCGCTGTGCCTCATTCGAGGCCTCCCGGTAATCCAGGATGGCCGCATCCTCTTCAGGGCCGAAAAAAACCAGCCTGACCCCGCGGCGCCGCCGGAATCTGGCCGCCGGAGAACGATATGAGCCGGGTGGTTGCCGTTTTTGATGTGGACCAAACTCTGGTTCAGGGTTACACCGAGCGGCTCTTTTTCCAATATCTGGTGCGACGGCGGCGGCTCAGCCTGCCCCGGGCCCTGGCTTACCTCGGTGGGGTCGCCTGCCGGCTCCGGGACCGGTTCCAGGACAAAACTTACCTCCAGGGACTGCAGGTGGAGGAAGTGGTCCGCCTGGCCCGGCAGTGCTACCGGGAAAACATCGCACCCCGGGTGAGCCCGGCGGGACTGGCCTGTGTCCTGGCGCATCAGGCCCAGGGCCACGCCATTGCCCTGTTGAGCGGCTCCCTGGCCCTGCTCCTGGCGCCCTTACAGGAGGAACTGGGAGCGGATTGGCTTATCGCCACGGAATTAGAGCGCCAGAACGGCCATTTTACCGGCGCCATCGCCGGCCTTCACCCCCGGGGGGCCAATAAATTGCGGCTGCTTCAGGAGTTGTCCCGGACGCATGGCTTTGATTTATCCCAGGCTTACGCCTATGGGGACCATATCCAGGATTCCTATCTTTTCCGTTCAATCGGGCATCCGGTGGCGGTTAACCCTTCCTGGCGCTTGAAGCTCAGGGCCCGCAAACATCGCTGGCCGATCCGGTATTTCACGCTTTAACCGGGAAATAATCCGGTAGGGTGGGCCTGGTTCCCGCATATTTTTTCCCGAGGCGCCGCCGGATAATTGACAGGATAACGCTTTTGGGATAGTCAATAAAAGGGGTACTATGGACGAAGCTCTAATCCGACA
Source organism: Pseudomonadota bacterium (assembly GCA_018897875.1). Taxonomy (GTDB): domain Bacteria; phylum Desulfobacterota; class Desulfobaccia; order Desulfobaccales; family 0-14-0-80-60-11; genus 0-14-0-80-60-11. Next base: position 8,593 of record JAHIKF010000174.1, read on the forward strand.
ATTAAAAAACCGGGTGGAAGAAGAACTGCGGCAGCGCGAACTGGCGCTCCTGGAGTTTTGGCTGCAGGCATTTCAAACTATCATGGCCAAGCGCCACAAAGAACTGGCAGGATTGCAGAGCGACCTGAAAGCCTTCGTCGCCCGCATGGAGACCCGGCTCCGTACCCTTAAAGGGAGCCAGAAATAATATGTATGAAGTAAAAATTGTCACTCAGTTTGCCGCCGCCCACCGGCTGGAAAACTTCAATGGCAAATGTGAGTCCCTCCACGGCCACAACTGGAAGGTAGAGGTCTTCCTGGTAGGGAAAGATCTGGACGGGGCCGGGCTGCTGATGGATTTTGGCGTGGTCAAGGCCCGGACCAAAGAGGTGCTGGAAGAGGTCGACCATAAATATTTGAATGAACTGGCCGCGTTTCAGGACCGCAACCCCTCGTCGGAGAATCTGGCCTGTTACCTGTACGGGCGCCTGGGGGCCATCTTCAATCGCGACGGGGTGAAAGTCCGCCGGGTCAACGTCTGGGAATCCGATAGCTCCTGCGCCTCCTACTATCAGGACTGAAGTGGGGTTGACCACGGGCTGCCGTTTGGCTTATGTGGCGGGACTGATCCTGGCGGTGATGGGTATCCTGGGAGCCCATGGCGGCTCTCTCACCCAGGCCCCGGCGGTCAGTCTCCTGAAAATCCCCGTGGCCGGGTCCAGGCGTAAGCCGCCGGTGAAGTTCAGCCACCGGGTGCACGAAGCCCGGCGTGTGGCCTGCACCCAATGCCATCACGACTTCCAGGGCAGGCGCAACGTCTGGCAGGAAGGCCAGCCGGTGGCAAAGTGCCAGACCTGCCACGGTCTGAGACCGGAGGCCCGCCGCCTGGATCTGAAGAACGCTTATCATCGCCAGTGTAAAGGGTGCCATCTGCGGTTGCGGCAACAGGGACGGCAGGCAGGCCCCATAGAGTGCCAGGCTTGTCATCGCCCCACTTAACGGGGCGGGTACGGTTTGGGGCCGGGATGCCGGGTCTGGAGCGGACCGGGCCTGCCTGGCCCCTGATCAGCCTGGGACACTGGATGGCAATGCGGCTGAACCTTTCAGCCTGAGGAGTTGTGATCAAAGGTTCCGTCACCTCCTTTATCCGGACGCTGCAACGGGAACGGGTCTTTGGCCTGACCCTGGCCCTGGTGGTGATCCTGATGGTGGGATCCATCGGGTTCAGTCTGGTTGAACCCGCCGAAGGGCCGTGGTGGACGCGTTTCGGGCGCGCCCTGTGGTGGGGCATGGTCACCCTGACCACGGTGGGGTATGGGGATGTGGTCCCCGTCACCTTCCTGGGCCGGTTGGTGGGCGTCACCCTTATGGTCATAGGCTTTCTCAGCCTGTCTCTCGTGACCGCCACCGTGGCCTCGGTCTTCATTGAACGCAAGTTTCGCCAGGAGAAAGGTTTGGAAGCCGTTAAATCCACACAACATATCCTGATCCTGGGGTGGCCCGAGGATGCCGAGGCCTTGCTGGACCAGTTGCTCAAACGCCTGCCGCTCACCATCGCGGTAGTCCTGATCAACAAAGCCCCGCCGGAGCAGATGGACGCCATCAAAGAGAAATACCCCCAAAATGCGGTTTTCTATCTCCGGGGGGACTATTCCCGGGAAGAAATCCTCCTGAAGGCCAATGTTCAAGGGGCCTTCAAGGCCATCATCCTGGCCGACCGTCAACCGGGGGAAACCGCCGCCCAGGTGGATCAACGCACCTTGTTCACCGCCCTCACCTTGAAGGCCCTCCATGCCAAAATTCGCATCATGGGAGAGTTGCTGCGGCCGGAAAACCGCACCTACCTGGAGCGCGCCGGGGCCGAAGAGGTGTTGATCCGGGGGCAATACGACAGCTCGCTCCTGGCCGGGGCCATCGCGTCCCCGGCCCTGTTCCGCGTCTACACGTCACTGTTAATCGGTGATGGACAGGGCTTATGGGATGTTGAGGTCCCTATCCAGTTCCACGGGCGTCCCCTGAGCGAGTTATCCGCCTACCTCCAGGAGTTTCACCAGGGTATTCTTATCGGCATCTACACCGAAGGCAAGACCGTGAGCCTTGAGGACTTGCTGTCCGAAGAACCGTCGGCCATTGATGACTTCATCCGGCGCAAGTTCGCCGAGACCAAAATGACCCATCTCCTGGGACGCACCAAGGTGGAATGCCATATCAATCCCCCGGCCACCCTGACCCTGGGACCGCACCAGTTTGCCGTGGTCATCGCCTCGCAGAGGCCGAGTCTCTGATGATGGATGCCGCCTTTTTCCGAAAAATCTTTCTCTTCCAGGACCTGGAAGAAGCTGAAATCCATCAGGTGCTGGGCCGCACCAGCCTCCGGGAATTTCCGGCCGGGGCGGTCATCATCCAGGAAGGCGAGCCCGGAGATAGCCTGTTCATTATGGCCGCCGGGGAAGTGGAGATCACCAAGCAGCTCACCCTGGTACTGGATGAAGACACCCCCAAAGAGCGGGTGATGATCCGCCTGAACGCGGAAAACGGGGTTTATTTCGGGGAGATGGCCCTGCTGGAAAACGAAACCCGGTCGGCCACGGTGACCGCCTCCACCGATTGTTCCCTCCTGGAACTGCATCAAAAGGATTTCCTGGAATTGATTGAGCAGAACCCGGCCATGGGGGTAAAACTGCTCCTGCGTCTGGCCCAGATCCTGTCCCGGCATCTGCGCAAGAGCAACCAGGACGTGGTGAAACTGACCACCGCCCTGGCCATCTCCCTGGGGGGCTAGGGTGATGTTTCATAAATAAGATGGTTTTTCTCTTAAGAAAAATCCCCAATAAAGGCCAGTAGTTTACCCCCCCCCTTTTTTAAAGGGGGGCAGGGGGGATTATATAATCGTTTGATAATTCCCTAAATCCCCCTTTAGGAAAGGGGGACTTTAAAAGGGCTTTTGGGAGGTCCGGGCAAAATAATTGCCATACAATTTATGAAGCATAACATTAGGGGCGGGGGTGGGCTTCTCCATGCTGGATGAAACGGTGCAACAGCAGCTCCTGGACCAGGCCCGGCGCGCCCGGGAGACGGCCTATGCCCCCTATTCCAACTTCAAGGTGGGCGCCGCGGTCTTGACCGCAGCCGGTGAAATCTTCTCCGGCTGCAACATCGAGAACGCCTCCTTAGGGGCCACGATCTGCGCTGAGCGCGTGGCGATCTTGACCGCCGTGGCCGCCGGCCACCGCGACTTGACGGCCCTGGCCGTGGTCGCCGACACCCCCGACCCCGTCGCCCCCTGCGGCCTGTGCCGCCAGGTGTTGGCCGAATTCAGCCCGGACTGCCGGGTGCTCATGGCCAATACCGCCGGCCGCATACGGCTGGCAAACCTGAAGGAGCTGCTGCCTCTGGCCTTCCGCTGGCCCCCCCCAAAAAGCGGCGAGGGCGGCTAACCCTTCAAAAGGAGAAGAGAAATGATCGAACATAAGCACATGAAATTCATGGCCATCACCACCATCCTGATAATCCTGGGCTTCGGCCTCTACCTCCTGGTGACCGCCTACCTCTACGCCTGATCGCCTCGCCTCATTTGGCCTAAGCCACATAAAGGTCAGGCTCCCGGCAAACCCCGGAGCCTGGCCGGATTGGCAGATTTTTCCTCCTAATGCCAAAAAGCAATCAAACGACTATTATTTGTCATTCTGAGCGCAGCGAAGAATCTCTCTTTTTGAGCCGCCGAGATTCTTCACTCCGCTGCGCTCCGTTCAGAATGACATGAATATTCAATGTCTTTAGACTGCAACTTCGTATCGTACCGAGTTGCGGCCAAACGAATATTTTCCTCCCAAATTTTTTAAGTGGCGCAGGCCTCTCGCCTGTGCGGCGCAGGCTTTAGCGTGAAACCCCAAATCCCCATAAATCCCCCTTTTCCAAAGGGGGACTTTAGAACCCCCGTTTGAAAAAGGGGGCAGGGGGGATTTTCATTCTCGGGAGTGAAACATTTGGGGTTCATGCACGTTTAGCCTGCGGCCACAAAAACCATCAGTTGAACGCGACCCGGTATCAGCTCCCATACCTCTGCACCCACTCCGGCCCCTGGTCCCGGAACCACCCGGCGATTTCACCAAACCCCCGGTCCAGCACCCGACGGGCGGCAGCCAAACGCCCCGTAAACGCCTCGGGGGCGGACCCCACCATGAGGCGGGCTTCCACCTCGGCCGGAGTCTCCTCCCAGGACTTTGCCGCCAGCAGCAGGGCCCGGAGGTCCCGGCCCCGAACCCGGTGAGCCAGGGTTTCCGGTTCCGCCCACACGTCCCGCCCGTAATCCTCCCCCCGATCCCACCCCAAAGTGTGGAGCGCGGCCCGGCGCATCAGGCAGGGATAGCAGTAGCCGCAGGCGCCGGCGGCCCTTCCCTGCCAGCGGGAGACCACCGGCCGGGCGCAAGAGACGCTCTCCCCGAAAAGTTGCCCCAGGAGGTCCCGGTTGCGGCAGCGGCGCACCACCTCGCCCTTGGTGAGGTCTTTGTAGGGGTTGACCAGGGGATTAACCAGGCCCACTTCCTGCCAGAGCCCCGTAAGCTGCTCCAGAAAGTAGGGGTGGGTGGTGCGGGTGCTGCAACTGCCCAGGCGGTTGGCCGTCAACGGCGGATTGAGACTGATCCAACCGTTTTCCGGGATGATGAGGGGGGTGGCGGCGCCAAAGCAAGCAGCGCCGGCCAGCCCCAGGGCCAGGTAGAGCAGGGATCGGCTCCGCATGGACAGCTCCGGGGCCTGGGGAAACTGCACCCGGAGCCCCAGGTGGTGCACCCGGTCGGGGCCGTAATGGCGACTCAGGGCCGCGGCCAGGGTCTGCTGGATGGAAGCCAGCTGCCCGAAATCATAGTGGCTCACCAGGAGCAGGCGCTCCCCGGCCTCCAAATAATCCAGGGCCCCCACCAGGGAATCTAACCCGCCTGAGAACAGCATCACCCCGTCCGGGCGCCAGGAGTGGGGCCAGGCCCCCTTGAGGCCCAGGTCCAGGGAGGCTTGCCGCAGTTTCAGGGTCCAGTCGTCCCCGGTGAGGAAATTGAGCAGCCGGCTTAGGCGGGGGGCCAGGGGCAGCCAGTCCGGGCTGACGGGAAGGTTAAGCGTGATGTGCCGGGTCCAGGCATCGGGGGTGGCGCTGCGAGGCAAAAACTTATCCGCCGCCCAGACTCCCAGGGCCGCCAGCAAAAAGGCCGAAACCGTCTGACCCGGCAGCCCGGGAGCCGCCGGCAGCCGGGCCAGATTGTGGTGCAGGGGATAGCCGTCTTTGCCCGGTTCATCCAGGTGAATGACCGCGGCCATTCCCGGCGGCGGCCGGCGTTTTTCGTTCGGGGCCCTCAGGTAGAGTTCATCGGCCATAGAGAGACCCCGCTGCTAGGGCCGCGCCGGAGCAGCCTTGAGCCTCTGCCTGACGCGGCTAGTTTCCAAACCTATCCTCTCAGCCGAACCGTAGGGCTGGCCACAATATCTGCGATTAAGGTGGTCCCTGACCTTCTTTAATCCCCCCCAGCTCGGGGAACCATGATGGTTTCTTGAAACAGGTCCCCTACCGTCACACCCAGGGCGGGGGCAATTAATTCTATGTGGCCAAGATTCCATTTTCTCTTTCCGTTCAAGCACCTATAGATAGTCTCATTGTGTATCCCGGTTTTATGGGCTAGGTGCAGGGGCCGCATATCAAGGGAGGCCAGATAAAAATGGATTCTCTCATTTACGATGCTGATTATGCTCGTTGTCTTATCATTCATAGTGAATAAGTTCCTCCTTTTTGGGCAAAGATATGGCAGGGCTGGCTTTAGTTCGGGGCGCAGGTGGATAAAGCAGAGGCCTGTAAGCCGGCTGTCCTCCTCGGCTATTTCCATAAGCCGAATGCACTTCGCGATGGAAAGGCGCCGGCGCCCTGCGTTTATATGGCTCAGGTTAGATGGATGGCATTCCAACGCGTCGGCCAGATCATAGGGGATCTGGATCGGTAGGGGTTTCATAGGGCCATACTCGGACGGAATGTCAGAAATGTCAAGAAATTTTTAGGCATTCAGTCAAAAATTAATTGACAAAGGGGGGAAAACCTTATGGGAGCCTGGGGAACAATAATGCTTTGCAATGCTCCTGCCATTCCCTATCCCTTTAGCTTCCCCAAAAGGCCCGCCATAACTTCGCTCACCCAGGTCCAACCCGTGAACCCCTGCCAATGGCCGGGGGTAGCCGGAGGCTCCGACGGGGCGCCTGCCGCTTCCGCGCCGGCCTCGATCACGGCCTTGATCCGGCTTAAACCGTCCCGGAACCGCCCGGAGCTGCCCGCCGCGGCTTCCAGGGGCTCCCCCAGGTCCAGGGCCAGACGCAGGTGCAGCGCCGTGACCAGAAACTGCCGCACTATCTGAGCCGGCTCCGGCACGTCCTCAGATGTAACTGCCGGTCCGAGCACCAATGCCAGCGCCGTCCGGACCACGGCCTCTTCCAGGCCCCCGCCGCTCCCGGCCAACACCCCGCTCACCCCGAGCCCCAGCATTTCTGCCGGTTCCCGGGCCAGCGATGCCAAACCCCGGTCTTTGAGGGCCAAACCCCAACCCCGGGCGGCCACCTCCTGCCACAACGCCCCCAGGTCCTGAGCCACCTTCCGGGTAACCCGGAACGCCGCCAACGCCTCCCCCGACCCCGGGGCTTCCTCCAGGGCCGCCAGATAACGGGCCACCACCTCCCGGGCGCTCACCTCTCCTGCGGCCGCGGGCGACAGATACCGGGTGGCAGCCCCCTTGGCCGACCGCCACAACCCCGTAGTAGGCCCCCGCCGGGCACTGGACGTTCCCATGAGTTACCTCTGCGAGTAAGTTGAGGGGAGGGCCGGGAGATTTTTCGTAAGGGACTCCCCCACCCACTCCTCAACCACCCTTATACCGAGTCGCAATCAAAAAACATTGAATATTCATGTCATTCTGAACGGAGCGCAGCGGAGTGAAGAATCTCGGCTGCCTAAAAAAAGAGATTCTTCGCTGCGCTCAGAAGGACAAATAATAGTCTTTTGATTGCAAATTGGTCTTATACCAAAATGCAACCTAATGGTGGCACAGGTCTTCAACCTGTGCGTCACCCCAACGTAACCGTAGGGGCGGTTCGCGAACCGCCCCTACCCGCCCCCTATAAGGGATTGGGGGTGGGGGCTTGGGGGAGGGGGTAAGGGCACTTACGAAAAAGCCCTTAGCCCCCTCCCCCAAATTCACCCTACCACAACTTTTACCCCGCGGCCAGGCGTTTGAGGCGGGTGTAGCGGTCCCAGGAAAACTCGGGCCAGCAGGGGAAGAGCGAGTTGTTATGGAACAGGGGGTCGGCGGTCAGATCAAAGCGGGAGGTGGCCAGCGCCTGCGGCCACAGGGTGGTGCCGGGGATGGGGGAATATTGGGCCAGGATCGGGGTGGCGCCCAGTTCTTTAACCCGCCGGATGGAGGCCGCCACCTCCGCCTCTTCCTGGTCCGGGAGGCCGATGAGGAGGTAGACCCCGATCTGGCCCGGTGCGAACCCCGCCTCCTTAAGATGGGCCAGGGCGGCTTCCAGCTCTCCCGCCTGGAGTTTGGCGTCCAGGCGGGCATCTCCTAAGGCGGTGGTCTCCACGCCCAGGCGCAGAGTGGCGAAGTTGGCCCGTTTAAGCCAGCCCGCCACCTCCCGGCTCATAAGGCGGGCATGGAGGCCGTTGGGGGTATGGAACCGGAAGGTGCGCTTGCAGCTGGCCAGTTCTTCCAGGATCACCAGGAGGTGGTCGTTTGCGGCCAGCAGCAGGGCGTCGTCGTAGAAGGCGGCGTCCACCAGGCCCAACCGGTCCTGCCAGTTAATCAGCTCGGCCGCCGCCGCCCGGGGCCGCCGCCGCCGGTAAACGGGTTGGAGCTGCCGGGAGGCGCAGTAAGTGCAATCCAGGGGGCAGCCCCGGGAGGTGAGGATGGGGATAAAGGACGGGTGGTCCAGGAGGTCCAGGGCCGGATAGGGCCGGGAGTCCAAATCTTCCCGGTCTGGAACGATTGGCCCCGGCGGCGCAAAACCGGTTGCCTCCTTTAGGATACCCAAAATGGCTGCTTCTCCCGGCCCGGCCACCACCCGGTCGGCGCCGCTGTGTTGTTGGGCGTGCTCCGGGCACAGGGTGGCGTAGATCCCTCCCAGGATGACGGGAACGCCGGGGAAGCGCTCCCGGGCCAGGCGGATGGCCGCGGCCACCCCGGGGTACCAGTAGGTCATGAGGGAGGTCACCAGAATGGCGGCAGGGGTGGGGACCCGGTCTAAGCGCTCCCGGAAAGCCGCCTCGCTGATGCCGTAGCGCCCGTAGCGCCGGGTGATCCCCGCCAGGGCCGGGGGCGGCGGGATGATTTCCTTGGGGTAGCGCCCGGTGCCGAAAGGTCCGGTCCGGGCGTGGGGCGAGCCCAGGCAATCCAGAAAATGGACCGCATACCCCTGAGCCCTCAGCCACCCCGCCAGATAGAGCAGCCCCAGCGGCCGGGCGAAAAAATCGTAGGCCGCGAAATCGTATATCCAGGGGTTGATCAGGAGGAGGGGGGGACCGGACTGGGCCAAGGACACATCCTCTTTAGAAGTGTTTTGAGGGGAGGGGCGGCCGGGGGAAGCCCTTACGAAAAATTTCCCCGCCCTCCCCTCCCAACCCCCTGTAAGGGATTCTTATCCTTACCCACAAGTTTTTCTGACTGGTGGCACAGGCTAGAAAGCCTGTGCCACCAAAAATTTGTTGAATCAACCACTTCCCGACTTGTGGGTAATGCTTAGACAAGGGATTGGGGGAGGGGGTTTGGGCAGGCAACCTCAGCCTCCTCCAAAAGCTTTCTCGCAGAGCATGCACCTTCTTATCACCCACCCCGCACCCGGCGCAGGATTTCCCAGATGCGGGCCGTGTCGGCGTTGGCGGGGGCCAGCGTGATTTCTAATACCTCCCGGCTGGCAGGCAGGAGTTTCACCGGGTCGGCCAGCCTTACGCCCGCCACCCAGACAATCTCCCCGGCCGCGGCCACCAGGGGAATATGAGGCCGAAGCCAACGGGGAATTTTGGCATCCACCAGGAAATCCTGGAGTTTTTTGGGACCCGGGGCGCCCAGGGGCCAGAAACGGTCCCCGGGCCGCCAATTGCGTGCCGTCAGGGGCAGGGAGACCCGGGCCGGATTCAGCCAGGCCACCTCCGGGGGCGGCCAGGGGTCGCCGGGGCGATGGGCGCGGCGGGACATTTGCCAGCGCCAGCCGGCGGGAGACTCAACCGTAGCCGGGCAATCCGGCAGCAGGGTGGTTTCCCGGGGCGGGTCCGGCAGGGCTTTCATGATATGCAAGACGGCTCCCGCCCTGGCCACCTGCACGTTTTCCCCCTTTTCCCCCAGCGAGATCAGGCCGCCGCTTCGTTCACTGCCGGCCAGGGCCATAAGTGATGCCACCTGGGGAGCCGTGAGGCTCAAATCCGCCCCGAGCCTGCCCACTCCGGCCCTTAGCACCCGCCGTTGCGTTGCCTTCTCCAGGCTGAAAAACCGGTTCAGGTCCAGGGCAAAGCAATCGGCAGCCAGTCGGCGGGCCACCCGGTCCCAGGCGAGGGCCGTGTCCCGGGCCAGGAAACGCTCATCTTCCTGGAGGAGACTCTGGGTCCGCCAGATGGTCTGGGCCAGACGGGGATTGTAGCTGCGGGTCAGGTGGGGCAGAAGGTCCAGGCGCACCCGGTTGCGTAGATACGCCCGGCTCAGGTTGCTGGCATCAAGGCGGTAGGGCAGGGCTTCCTGCTCCAGCCAGGCCAGGAGAACGGCTTTACCCACGGCCAACAGTGGCCGCACCAGACCCTCGGGGGTGGCCGGCCACATGCCCTTCAGCCCCTCCAGCCCCGCGCCCCGGAGCAGCCGGAGCCAGAAGAGCTCTACCTGGTCGTCGGCGGTGTGGCCCAGGGCCAGCTTGGCGTAACCGTGGCCCCGGCGGGTGTCCTGCAAAAACTGCAACCGCAGCTTCCGGGCCGCCATCTGCAGAGACACTTTGTCCCGGCGGGCCGCGTCTCGCGCCTGACAGCGCCCTTGGTGGCAAGGCAGCCTCAGGCGCCGGGCCAGATCGGCGACAAAGTCGGCATCAGCCCGGGAATCCTCCCCCCTCAGGCCATGGTCGAAGTGAGCCAGGCCCAAATCCAGACCTATCTCGGGGGCCAGCCGCACCAGGAGGTGGAGCAGGGCCACCGAATCCGGCCCGCCGGAGACCGCCACCAGGACCCGGTCGCCGGTTGCAAACAAGCCTTCCCGGCGGGCATAGGTAAGCACCCACTCCGGCAGGTCACCGGCGGCGGCAGGGTCCTCCAGAAACGTGGGGCTCACTTCGCCGGAAAAGGACAAAGCTGGGCGATCACCTCCAGAATGGCGTCTTTGGAGAACGGCTTGGCCAGGAACCGGTCCACCACGGCCTCCTGGCCGGCAAGTTCGGGCAGGTTGGGAAGCTCGGAAGAGATCATGACGATGCGGCAATCCGGCTGGAACTGCTTCAAGCGCCTAGCCACCTCCAGGCCGTTAAGTTCGGGGAGGTGATAATCCAACACTGCCACCTGATAACGCTCGGGGAACTGACCGGCGTCCAGTTCCTGGCCAAACCTCTCCTGGGGCGTGACCTGATAGCCGGCCCGCCGCAGAATGGACACCAGGGCTTCCCGGGTCCAGCGGTCATCATCGATCACTAAAATCCAGGGGCTCGGGTCCATTTAAGCCTCCCAGCGACCTGCCGCGTCCAGGTGCACGTTAAAGGTTGACCATCTTCCCGTCAGGGAGCCCGGCGCCAGATTTTGAGCTGTGGAAACGCCTGGGCTTTCTTTCTCTAATTCTATCCGACCCACCGCCCTGGGCGCAAGTCAGAGGGTTGAGGTTTCGGGAGCAACCGGCGGCTCCTCCAGCCCTGGCGCCGCCTCAGCTTCCTGGACGGCGGGCAAGGCCAGATGAAAGGTGGCTCCCTGCCCCGGGGCGCTCTCCATCCAGATCCGGCCATGATTGGCTTCCACGAGGGTTTTGCAGATATAAAGCCCCAAACCCGAGCCGTTGTTCTTGTGACGGGAGAGGCGATATTTTTCAAAGAGGTGCTCCTGATCCTCGGGACTCAGGCCGCAACCCGTATCCGCCACGATAATTTCAACTTCCCGGCGGTTAGCCCCGGGGAGGGCCTTCACTTGAATTTCTCCGCCCTTGGGGGTCGCGGCCAGGGCGTTGACCAGGAGATTGGCCAGGACGCGGTCCAGGGAAGGTTCATCCACCATGATGGAGGGAAGGTCAGGGCTCGGCGGGACCACCAGCTTGACGCCTTGGTGCTGGGCCAGGGCGCCGAAGTGGTGGAGCAGGCGCTGGATAATAAAGGCCGGGGGCACCGGCTCCGGCCTCAGGGCCAGGCGCCCGGATTCAAACCGGCTTAAATCCAAGACATTGTGGAGGTGCAGCAGCAGGCCTTCGCTCCGTTGAATGATGCCCTGCAATTTGTGATGGATCTCGGGCGGCAGGGTCTCATCCTCCAGGGCCTCAATGGTCAGGCGCACCCCGGTCAGGGGCGCCTTGATGTCATGGACGATCATGGAGAGAAAATCGGCATTGGCCGCCACCCGGTCCCGCTCTTCCTGAAGGAGCCGGGTTTTTTCCCCCAGGGCGCGAGTCATGGCATTGAACGACTCGGCCAGTTCCCCCAATTCATCCCGGCTGGTTACCGGAATATCCCCGGCGAGTTCCTCTTGGGTCGCCCGGCGGGTACCCTCGGCCAGGTGGGCGATCTGGCGGCGCATACCCGAAGAGAGCCAGAAGCTGAGGAGGCCGCCGATTAAGGCGGCGCCGGCCCCCACCCCAAAAATGACCAATTTCAAGGTCAGCAGCGTCGGTTCGAGTTCCCGGCGGCTCACCCCCACGACAATCAGGCTTTCCCAGGGTTTTTCGCCTTCTTCCAGGGGAAGGTAGGTGACGGTATAGCCCTCTTGGCCCAGTTGGAGTTGTTGGACCCGTTCCAACGGCCCTTGGCTGCTGACCGCCAGGTCCCGGTGGCGCTGAAGCTGTTTCAAGGCGCTCTCCGGCAGGTCTTTAAAGGAATTGACCACCAGGCGATTGCCGTAGAACATGGCCACCTCGGCCCCGGGACGGGACAATGACTCCACAAACCCCCGGTCGATGAGGAGCCCGGTGAGGACCACCCCCACAACCTTATCCTCGTACCGGATGGGGGCCGAGGCGCTCAGGGCAATGGAATCTTTCCATTGGGTCATCCGGGAGGCCTCTTCACCCTGGAGGCTGGCCCGCACCAGGGGGTTGCTGGAAATATTAACGCCCAGGGCCCCGGGATCGTGGGCCCGGACCTGGATGACCCCCTGGTAGTCGGTAATGGTCAGGATGTGGAGGCCGGTGGCCTTCATCAGGGGGGTCACCAGGCGCCGCAGGGCTTCGGCGTTGCCGCTGGCCAGCAGTTCCCCATAAGTGGGGTTGTCGGCCAGGAGGCTGGCGGCTTGCTCCACCCGTTGAATCTTGCCGCGGTATTCCGCCAGCACCAGTCGGGCCACCAGTTCCACCCGCTGGCGGTGCCAGTCCAGGATCTGCCGGGTAGCCAGGTATTGGATCACCAGGAGCAAACCCACCAGGGCCATGAGCAGGGAGATCAGAGTGACCCCGAGAAGTTTGCCGCCGACTTTACCCCTTCGCCACATAGGCGAAATAATAGCATATTTAGGAGAATCGGGGAACAGCAACCGCGAGCCGCCCGGCTCTGACCGCAACCAGGGGGCTTAAAGAGAAATCAGGCAGGAAGACCGTCTGGCGGCGGGGATAGGATGGTCGTCACCCGGCCGGTGTTGGTCCGCGTCTGGCCGGGGCAGGACCTGGCGCCGGGCGGCACCCCTATGAGCTGGACCGGCCCGATCCGGGGCAACCGCGCCATGGGTCCCAGCCGGACAAGGGCCCCGCGGCGGCGCCCGGTGGCCCCCGCCTCCATCAAACCCCGGGGGCGGGCCCCATCATGGGGCAAAGCCGACCGCGCCTGCAGACTCGGGGGAAATACAGGCTCACTCCGCCGCTTCCCCCAACACGTCATAGACCCAGCTCAAGGCTGCGGACGTCTGGGGAAAGCCGATGGTGCTGGTGAGCAGGATGACGGCGTGGAAGATTTCTTCCGGGGTCGCCCCGGCCTTTAAGGCTCTGCGGGTGTGACTGTGCACCGAGCCCTCCGAACGGCTGGCCGCGGCCGCCGCCAGTTGGACCAGGTGGGCGGTCTTGTCATCTAAAGGCCCCTCCTGGCGCACCGTCTCGCCCAACTGCTCCAGGGCCTTGATGAATTTTGGATGTTTTTCCTTAATGAACGAGTACCAGCCGGGATACCTTTCTTCGGACATGATTTTAGCCTCCAGGTCTTGGCCGCAGCATTTTTCGGCCCTAAGCCTTATGATGGTCACCTCGCTCTCTCATGTCAAGGAACGCCGGCCCCTCCCGGTTCGATGGAGCCGCCGCCTGCCGGCGATCCCGATCAAGTCAAGCGGATATTTTCCCCTGAGGTTATTTTGCTTGCTTAATGATTGTAGGAGCTATATTTTTTCAGTAGGGTCCGGTTTGGTTTTTGCGAAGGAGCTTGCTCGTTATACGTCGTCCAAACAATTTAGAAATTCGCTAACGCACTTTTTGCTTCGAGAAGATTACTTCCCCCTCACCCTGACCCTCTCCCCCATTGGGGGAGAGGGGAAAAAGCGGGACCGATTTAATGCCTTATGATTACTAAAACCGGCTACATCTCCTACTCCCTCTCCCCCCGCTTCGGGGGGAGAGGGTTGGGGTGAGGGGGGTTGGCGGCCCCCTTGCCAGCCGCGGCGGCCCTGGCCCCCGGAGGGCAGGCATCCGGGCCCGGACTGCGTTAATGCCTGATTAACCATGCAAAGCCGGAGGTCATGATGTGTAGATTTATCCTCACCACTATGCTCTTGGCAGCCATCCTGGGTTGCGGCGGTGACAGCGCCGACAAGTACATGCAGGAAGGGTTTGTCTATTTTCAACAGCAGAAGTATGACGAGGCCATTGCCAGCTACGAAAAGGCCATCAAAGCCGAACCCCGGGCCGCGGCCGCCTACAACATGATGGGCATGGCCTACCGTTTCAAGTACAACCAGCTGGGGGTGCCGGAATTACGTCAGAAAGAGATGGCGGCGTTTCAAAAGGCCGTGGAGATCGACCCGAAGAATTGGGTAGCCATGATCAACCTGGCCACCGACTACTATGCCGATGGCGAAAAGGGCAAGGCCGCGGCCCTGTTCAAAAAAGCCCTGGAATTGAACCCCAATCACCCGGAAAAGGCCGCGATCGAAAAGATGATTGCGGCAGGCGAACCAAAACCTTGAGAATACCGGCAGCCATGGGGTTGGCGCTGGTCTTGCTCCTGGCCTGCCCCGGGAGTCGGGCTCAGGTCCAGGGTCCCCAGGGGGCCGAACTGGCCGGGCGTTTGGGCTGCCTGGCCTGCCACGCCAACCGGCCAGGGGGCAGGCTCGCCGCACCGCTAGACGGGGTTGGGGCCCGCTTAACCGCCGGGGAATTGGCAATAGCCATCGCTTATCCCCGCCAACGTCACCCCCGGGCTAAAATGCCCAGCTATGCCTACCTCCCCCCCATGGAGCAGGCGGCCCTGGTGGAATTCCTGCAAACCCTCAAGTGATCACCGGGATCATTCCGGGCCGTTTTTTCCCGGAAGGCGCCGCCCCCCGCCAGAGGAGGCCGGCATAAGGTAGTAACCATGTGCCGGTCGATTTTTGTTCCTGACTAATTCGAAAAGTCTTTCGTAGGGTGCGTCCTACGCACCATCAATCCAGTTGAGTGGCGGGCGAGGACCCCCGCCCCGCCGGGCCGCAGCTATTCGCTGTACCGGCGGATGATGATGATCCCCAATGCCAGGCAGACCACGCCGTAGGCCGAAAGCAGGGCCAGGGACCCCAGGCTCTCCAGATTCCAGAAGGGATACCGGAGGAGGTGGTTGGTATGGGTCAGAGGCAACGCCTTGATGATATCCCGGAGCAGCCAGGGCATTTCGTCCACCGGAAAAAACGTGCCGCAGAAAAACGCCATGGGCATGATAAAAAAGTTGGTGAACGTGGCCGTGTCTTCATGGGACCGGGATTTCATCCCCAGGATCACCCCAAAGGCGGCGAACACCAGGCAATTGAGGAGCAAAACCAGGAAAAACATCAGGTTAAGGTGCAAGCCGGTGGCCAGAAACAGCCCCAAACCCAGGAGGATGCCCGAGGCGAACAACCCCCGGACCATGCCGGCCAGGATCTGGCCCACCACGATGTCGGTGGCGGTCACCGGGGCCTGGATATAGACCTGAAAGGTGCGGAAGTGGAGGCGGCCCACCGTCATGCTGGTGGCAATCCAGGTATAGGAATTGGTCATGGAGGTCATGGCGATGAGGCCGGGGAGCAAGTAGTCCAGATAGGTGCCCCCGGCGATGGTCACGCGTTTTCCCAGTCCCAGCCCAAAGGCCAGGAGATAGAGCATGGGGGAAAAGAGGGCGGAGACTACGTAGCCCAGCCGCAGCAACCGGCGACGGAACAGCAGGATTTCACGGTAGAAGATGGGAAACCAGTTCAATTGGTCAGCCTCTCCCCGGTGAGCTGGATAAACACGTCCTCCAGGTTGACCTGGCGGATGATGACCCCGGTGGGCTCGGTTTGGGCCCGGGCATAGGCCTCCTCTTTGTCCCGGACCAGCAGATACTGCCGCCGCCCGCTGTTGAGGGTTTCCACCACATACCCCCCCACCTTGGCCACCAGGGCGCCCGGGGTGTCCAGGGCGATGAGCCGGCCCCGGTTCAGGATCCCCACCCGGTCACACAGCATCTCCGCTTCTTCGATATAGTGGGTGGTCAGGATAATGGTGATGCCCGAAAGCTTGAGTTCCTGGATGAGATTCCACAGCTGGCGCCGCACCTGGGGGTCAAGGCCCACGGTGGGCTCGTCTAAAAAGAGCACCCGGGGCCGGGACACCAGGGCCCGGAGGATCAGGAGCCGCCGCTGCATCCCGCCGGAGAACTCCCGCACCAGGCTGTGGGCCCGTTCCTCCAGGTTGCCGAACTTCAGGAGTTCCGCGATCCGGGCCGCAAGCTCCGGCATCCGGTGGAGCCGCCCGTAGATCCACAAATTTTCGTACGCGGTCAGTTCCCGGTCCAGGTTGATTTCCTGGGGGCAGACCCCGATGAGCTTTTTCACGGCCAAAGGCTGGCGCACCACATCAAAGTCGTGAATCCGGGCCGTGCCCCGGCTGGGTCGGGCCAGAGTGGTCAAAATCTTGATGCAGGTGGTTTTGCCGGCGCCGTTGGGGCCCAGCAAGCCAAAGATCTCTCCAGGAGGGATCTGCAAAGATAGGCCGTCCAGGGCCACCAGGTCCTGGTATTGTTTACCCAGATTGTCGGTAACGATCATCGCGTGCATAACCAGGTAGTCGAAAACAGCCGCGGTTTTTTAAGGCAGTTCCTCATGGGCCTTTGGGCCACCCCTAAATCATGAAAAGTCCGGTAGGGCGGGCGTCCCCGCCCGCCAGGGTTTTAATTCATGGTGCGTAAGACGCACCCTACGTGTCTGACTGCGGCGGCAACCGTGAACCTTGATCTTTTCCGGTCAGTCATCCTGGCGGGCAGTGCCCGCCCGACAGGTAACTTTTCGGAGTAGGACCACCGGGGCGGCTGTCCCACAGAAAACGGAAAACGGAAAACAGGAAACTTTTCGGAACAGGGTCCCAGGGTCTTAAGGGAGCCAGCCAATTCCGCCATAAAATAATACTCTGACTTGATTTTGGCAAGGGAGGGGCAAGAGGGCTGAAGCCCAGGGTCCGGAATTTAGAGGCCGGATCAGGCCCTGCGGGCCCTGGCCCACCGAAGCGGGACAGTTTGAGGCTGGGGTCAACGGCAGATCCCGGTGGCAGGGTCCTGGCCCCGGCCACCGGGGATTGCATCGGGGGTTAGACTGGCAGGCAGTCCCGCCCCGGGCACTTCAGATCAGAGGGCGGCGACTTTGCCATTCTCGACCACGTATCCCAGGGTTTTGAGGATGGCGGCCTGCTGGTCGTTGACTTCCTCGAGGACTCGTTTCAGTTTGCCTTCGGGGTCCTTGGCGTAAATGGCGGTCCGCAATTCCCGCAACTCCTCCATGGCCTCGTTAGGGGTCATAGTGATACCCGCGGCAGCCAGCCGCTGGCTGAGCAGGGTGAGGTAATTGAGCGCCGCCACACAGACAAACAGGTGAACCCGGATTTTCGATTCGGTCCAGTGGTATAAAGGCAGCAACGCTTTTTGGAAAAGACTGCGGTTATCCTTGGCGTTGCCGTGAGGCCGGTTGGCAGCGGCGCTTTTGGCATCGCCCAATTCGGGTCCCAGAACGGCCCGGGTCACGCAGGTGTCATAAATCTCCTCCACCCCCCAATCCTCGCGATCGGTGATGAGGATATTCTTCCCGAAGTGGCGGACAACGCCGGCCATCTGGCGATGATCCAGCTGAAACTCGAGGCGGAACTGACCTTTTTCCTGCACGAAATTTAACTGGAAGAGGTCTGGACTGATCTTGAGGCGCAGGCACAGTTGCGCCAGGTGAGTCTTGATGGACTCGATAGCGTTGGCCTGGTTGGCTTCCTGAGCCTGGCGCTGCGACAACGCCATTATCTCCTTGCGCACTCTTTGCACTTTCTTGCCCAGATCCTGGTAGCTCTTATGAAAGCTCTTGGGGTCAAAGGTGATGACTACCCGGCGAGGCTGGTTCCAGAAGGTGGCGTGGGTTTCATAAAACAGGATCTTCTCATCTTCCTTGGCGACGGGAGAGAGCTGGGCGCCGCGGTTGCCCGGGAGGGGCCGAAAATCCTTCAAAGAGATTTCCGTCAATTCAGGGGCAAAGTCAGGGGCATAGGAGACAATGAAATGCATGCCGTCTTTGGCGTCGATTTGCTCGATAATGGGAGCGGCATCCATTTCTTGATTAACCAGCAAGGTAACATCTTCGATGGCCACCCCCAGGTTGGCGACTTTGCTTAGGAGGTGTTCCAGGTGATCATAGAAACCGGTGACGGGCACGCCGCCGGAGAAACTCTGGTAATAAAAAGGTATCCCCTGGCTCCACTCGGTAATCAGGGCCAATCCTAACTTCTGCTGGGCCAAGTGTTCCGCCAGGAAATCCTGATCCGGTTGGGGCATGTCGGCAAAGACCGACGGCTTGGGGGGAGCGGAGATATCGGCGGCCTCAATGATCAGCCGATGTTTCTGATCCGGCAAGAGTCCATGGATCTTTTTAAAAAAGGCCGTCTTGATTTTCTCCAGATCTGAATCGCTGATCCGATCCCAGTGGTTCCAGAAATTTTGGGAGTTCAAAGATTCCAGCCTCAGGGGACGGATTCTCTGAATATCCGTGGTTTCGTACCAGTTCGCCAGTTGTCTTTTACTGGTGGGGGCGATGGCCCGGTTCAGGGCGGCATAGAAGACCAGTTCTCCCAGCGACGGCCCCCGCACCCGTTTTTTGGGAGGCAGGATCTCATTGATCATTCCGGCCAGGTTCACCTCCCGATCGAGTTCGTTGAGGGCGAAAACCGATCCGAATTCTTTGGGCGAGAACCCGCCCTTTCCCAAAGCCGCCTCAACTTTATCGGCGGTGCCCAGGTACACCTGGTTAATGGTGGTGGGCTTGCCATAGACCCGCTGGGTTTCCCGAATATAGAAATATTCGTGACCTTTTTTCAGTTTTTTGTATAAATGTGCCATATTTAACCCGTTTGTTTAAAATATTAAGTTACTGTTTAAACTAAACATGGGCTAACCATACCAGATTTATCTTAAAAAAGAAAATGAGGTAAAGTACTCTATTTTATAGAGCAAAGTACTC
The DNA here is from genome assembly GCA_018897875.1 of Pseudomonadota bacterium. Taxonomy (GTDB): domain Bacteria; phylum Desulfobacterota; class Desulfobaccia; order Desulfobaccales; family 0-14-0-80-60-11; genus 0-14-0-80-60-11. The sequence goes on from JAHIKF010000174.1 coordinate 27,431, forward strand.
TTTATGCCGCCTTCCTGGTTGGATTTACTGCGCTATTCGGGTCTAGGGGGACTACGTCAGGGTTTAGGAAGCCACAGTGGCCGTATAGCCTTTGCGGATTGCGTATCGCACCAGGTCGGTATTTTTCTTGAGGTTAAGTTTCTTCATGATTTTCGTCCGATGATTTTGAATGGTGCGGAAACTGAGAAACAGGGTTTCCGCAATTTCTTTGCTCGATTTGCCCTCGGCGATCATTTTGATGATCTGAATTTCCCGAGGCGAGAGGGGATCGGAGGGTTCGGCGTCGTCGTGGCGCTGGGTCTGGACATAGAGGTTTATCAGGTCACTGGAAAGTAAAGGGGACACGTAGATCATCCCTTGCCTGATCTTGTCGATGGCGTTGAGGAGTTCCTTGGCGGCATCCTCTTTTAACAGATAGCCGTCAACTCCCGCCGATATGGCATTATTCAGGTATTCTTTCTTTTTGTGCATGGTCAGAATCAGCACCTTGACGGCCGGGTAGGCCTTCTTAATCTCTCGAGTGGCTTCTATCCCCGGCAGAGACGGCATGGAGATGTCGAGGACCACCATATCCACCGCCAGGCCCTTGAGCAGTTCCAGCAGCTGGAGGCCGTCCCCCACCTCGCCCACGACGTGCAGTCCCGGTAAGGCCTCAATGATTTTCTTAATCCCCTCGCGCACCAGGACGTGATCTTCGGCCAAGACAATTTTATACATAATCATTTCCCGCGTTTAGCTGTTGGAATGAAAAACCCAATCGTGGTGCCCCGGCCCTTCCGGCTCGAGATCTGGAGCGAGCCCCGGGCCATGAGAGCTCTTTCATTCATGGCGGTCAAACCCAGACTTTTTTTGGCAACCTTGCCGGACAAGGCCTGCTTCAAATTAAACCCCCGGCCATTATCCCGGATCGTAAAGGATACCTTGCCGTCCTCTCGGGTAACGTTCACCGAGACCAGGCTGGCACTGGCATGTTTGACCACATTAGTCAAGGATTCCTGAAAAATGCGATAAATGTTGATCTGGATTTCAGGTGTAAAGAGATGATCGATTTCGTCCATCACCACCGCGCTTTGCATATTATGATTACGGCAGGTCTCGTCCACCAAATATCCCAGCGCCGCAGACAGGCCCAGATCTTCCAAACTCGAGGGACTCAGGTCCCAAGACAGCCGGCGGACATTTTCAATGACCGTATCGATATAAGACAGCATGTGTTCACAATTTGCCTTCAGGTGCTGCTGAGCCGGCGCCAGCTTGTCTTCAATGGCCACCAGATTGATTTTCAAAACCGTCAGGGCCTGACCCAGTTCGTCATGCAATTCCCTGGCGACCCGCCGGCGCTCTTTTTCCTGGATGCTCAGGAGTTGGGACGCCAGCCGCCGCAGTTCCTGCTCCGACTCCTTCAGGGCCTCCTCCGCCCGCCGCTGCTTGGCCCGGCCCCGCAACGCCATAATACCATAAGCCAAATCGTTGGCCAGGCCCAAAAGCAAGTTGATCTCCTCATCGTCAAAAGCGTTGGGTTCCGTTGCATAGATGTTTAAGGCCCCAAAGGTGTGAGAATGGTTTAACGGCAGCGCCAGAACCGAAGCATAACCTCTTATGCGCGCTTCCTCAGCCATGAAGGCAAAGCCGGGGTCAACTTGCGTGTCTCGGCACACCGCCGGTTCCCCCAACCGGATGGCCGTACCCACCGGCCCGCGGCCCCGCGCTTTATCCGCCCAGGTGAGATTGAGTTTTTCCACATAGCCCTCATCGAACCCGGTTTGGGCCACCGGACGCACCGATTTATGGGCATCAGCCTCGGCATAGCCTACCCAGGCCATGCGATAACCCCCCACCTCCACGATAATCCGGCACACCTCGCCCAATAATTCCGTCTCATCGGTGGCGCGAATCAAGGCCTGGTGACATTCGGTGATGGCCTTGAGGGCGCGGCTGGCTTGCCGGAGCGTTGCTGCCATCCGCTTGGGTTCCGTGATGTCCTCGATGATGCCCATAATGCCGGTCATGGCGCCGGCGCCATCATGGAGAGGCGAGGTGGACAGGCGGATGTCGATGAGGGAACCGTCCCGCCGCTGCCGGCGCAGCTCCAGGCCCAACAGGCTATCGCCCTCCAACGTCTGTTGATGTATCGCCTGGAAGTTTTTCTCCTGGCCTGGGGGGATAATCGGCAGGGGCCGCCCCATGACCTCTTCCTGGCGCCACCCAAACATGTGTTCCGCCGCCGGATTCCAACTGATGACCCGCCCCTTGAGGTCCAAAGCGATAATGGCCAGGGGGGAGGCCAGGACCAGGGTCCGCAGCCGGTTGTTGGCTTCCTGCAAGGCCTGCGCCGCTTGCTGGCTCGCGGTGATATCCCGGGCTATGGTGGAGAAGAACTCCACCTTACCTGCGGCGCCTTTATGGGCAATGACCACCTGGGACGTGGGGATTTCCTGACCGCCGCGGCTCCGGAACGCGGTTTCCCCGCTCCAGACTTTGTGGTGGATGGCGGCATAACGGCTCCCTTCCCGAATAAGGTTCCAGCCCCACTCGGGATGAAGGTCTTTAACGAAGAGGCCCGCGATATCCTCGTCCACCCCGATACCTAACATTTTCCGACCGGCCCGGTTGAGATAGAGCACCATGCCCTTCTGGTCGGCGGTGCTCACCAGGTCGGAAGTGGCTTCCAGAATGGCGGCCAGGCGCGCCCGCCCCGCTTCGGCTTGCTTCTGCCCGGTAATGTCGCGGTTGATTTCCAGAATGGCGGCCGGCTTGCCCTCTTTGTCCCGCTGCAAAGCCCAACGGCTGGCCACGACGATGCGCCGGCCGTCCCGCCTAATATGCGACAATTCACCCTGCCACTGCCCCTGGCGGAGAAGCTCGGCTTCCAGTTCCTCCCGCGGTTGGGGAAACTCCGTCTTCAGGAGTTGATGGGGTTCTTGCCCCTGCACCTCGGCCTTGCCCCAGCCATAGGTTTCCTCGGCCCCGGAATTCCAGAAGACGATGCGGTCGTCCAGGTCCCGGACGATAATAGCATCGTGGGCCAGGTCCAAAAGTTCGGCCTGCCGGCGCAACTCCTCCTCGGCCCGCTTGCGCGCCGTGATATCGGCCAGAATCCCCATGTTGCCGATAACTTCGCCGTTGGCATCCAGCAGCGACGCAGTCCATAAATGCACGTCAAGCATCGAGCCGTCTTTGCACAGGCGCTTAAGTTCCAGGGCGGATTGCGCCTTTCCCGCCATTTCCAGCTTAAGCCTGACTTCCTCCTCAATCCGCTGGTTTTCCGGAACGACAGCAGGGAGATACCCCCCCAGCACTTCTGATTCCTTCCAGCCGAACATGCGTTCCGCCCCGGGGTTCCACAGCCGGATGGTAAGATCGAGGTCCAGGGCGACAATGGCCAGGGGGGACGCCTGGATCAGGGTCTGCAAGGTTTGGGTGGTCTGCTTGAGGGCATCCTCGGCTTGCTTGCGCTCGGTGATGTCAAGGGCCAGTCCTTGCAGGAACAGGAACCGGCCTTCCGAGTCATAAACCACCCGGGCTTCATCCCGGAACCAGACGATCCGCCCGGATTTGGCCAGCAGGCGGTATTCGGTGGAAAAAGGCGCACCCGTTTCCAAACTATGGGTGATCTCGGCCAGCAGCCGCTCCCGGTCGTCCGGATGGATCTGCCTTTCCCAGTTCTCCGCATCAGCCCGCCAGGCCTCGGGAGAAAAACCCAGCAGGGTCTCGACCTGGGGGCTGACATAGAGGAAATCGACCCCTGCCGCCAGGGAGATGGTATAGGTGATGGCCGGTATTTGCTCTACCAGGGTGCGATATTTGGCCTCGCTATAGCGCAGGGCTTTTTCCACGTCACGGCGGACCTGAAGTTCGGCTTCCAGCGACTCGTTGGCCTGCCGCAATTGGGCGGTGCGCGCCGCCACCCGGATCTCCAGGTCCTCCTTGGCCCGGCGCAGGGCCTCTTCCGCCTGGACCCGGGCGATGGCGCTGCCCACCTGGGCCGCCAGGGTCTCCAGGGCCGCCCGGGCCGTAGCCGGCACCTCTTCATAATGGTGGGAAGCAACGTTGATCGAGGCGATAACCCGGTCCTGGTGGATTACCGGGATGATCGCCACTGAACGCAAACCTTCCTTCAAGCCCTCTTCATCCATTAATCCCGGCAGGTCTTGCAGGCGGGCATACACGGGTCTTCCCGCCATGACCAGGTAGGTATTGAGATCATCGGCCTCGTAATACGCCCCCTGTTGCACGAACTCAGGGGAGAAGCCCTGGTGATAGGCCAGGTCCAGGTCTCCGGAAGCGGGGTCGACCACATACACCCCCCCGCTGTCCAGGCCTGAAATAGTAATGGCGGTTTCCACGCATAACCGCAGAGTCTCCTGCAACCCCATCTTGCCGCTGAGCGTCAGGGCCAAATCGCGCTGCAGACTGATGATCGCCTCGGTGCGCCGGCGTTCCTCAATTTCACGGCGCAGTCGGGCATTGGCCGACTGCAATCCGGCCGTCCGCTCGGCCACCATTCGTTCCAGTTCTTCATACGCCCGGCGCCGGATATCTTCTGCCTGCTTGCGTTCGGAAATATCCCGGATGACCGCCAGCAAACGGTCCCGGCCTCCCAGGGGGGTAAGGGTTAAATTGATCTCTATCCAGAACCGGCGGCCGCCTCGATTTTCCATCGGCCATTCAAAGAGCTGCGGCCCTTCCTCCAGGGCTTTTCGCTTTAATTCCAGGGCGTCCTGAATCGTGTAAGGAGAATCGGCGCTGCACACGTTCTCCAGGCTGAGCGTCGCGGCTTCCTTGATATCGTATCCGACCATCTCCAGATATTTTTGATTAGCCTCCAGAAAATGGCCCGTCGCCGGGTCGAAAACGACGATGCCGTCGTTGACGGCGCTGAAAATCGTCCGGTATTTTTCCTCCGAGGCCTTGAGGGCCTCCTCCGCCAGCTGCCTTTCGGTAACGTCCAGCAAGGTGCCCATGACCGCGGGGCGCCCGTGGTATTCCACCTGGCGGGACATGGTCTCAACATGGATTACCGATCCGTCTTTGCACAGCCCTTTAAACTCACTGCGGGATGGTAAGCCTTCTCCGGCCAGGCGGCGTTCAACGTTCCCAAGGATGCGGTCGCGATCTTCCGGAGCTAAGAGGTCCGAGGGGCCCAAACGATCAATCAGTTCATCCGGGCAGTAGCCGAAGGCCCGGGCCAGCGTCGGGTTGACGTAGCGGAATTTGCCATCCTGAATCACATAGACTCCCGCCAAGGACCCTTCGGTGACAATCCGGTAGCTGGCTTCGCTCTGCCGCAGCGCCGCCTCCACCTGCCGGCGCTCGGTAATGTCCTCCTGGACTGCAACCCAACACATCTTCCCGGCGATTTCCAGAGTGCTGATCCGGGCTTGGGTATAAAATGAGGTTCCGTCTTTCCGGCGGTTCCGGACTTCCCCGGACAAGATGCGTTTCGTCTTCAAATGCTCGACCATTTCCTGGGCAAACCTGAGGCTCTCCGCGGCAGAAAAATCATTGAGCCTGGAGGCAGGTTGCCCGATTAATTCCCCCGGCTGATACCCGAACATGGTATCGAAGGCCGGGTTGGAATACATAATCTTGCCGTCGGCGTC
>JAHIKF010000175.1 GCA_018897875.1 Pseudomonadota bacterium
AATTTCTCCCTTAATTCCCTGGACGAAGTCGTTGATATTCTTTCAGATGGCTTAAACTTCTTATCTCAACAACCGGAAATCGTACGCTCCATGACAAACTTCGATTGGCTTAATACTCTATGTTTGACATGTAATTAGTATCACAAGCCGTGATGAACGATTTCTTGACTCCCCCCAGGGTTCCGATAGGCTCGTTTTGGTAGGTAAACACAGCGTCATGGTGGATAGCTCGGGGCAGGTTGGTCAGGATATTTTTGACGTGGTGATTTATAGGAATCACCTTGGCCTTTTTTTCCTTTGGGAGCTCCGCGGGTAGTCTGATAAGCCACTTATCCCGGTCGATATGTGACCATCTCAATCCTAGGATTTCGGCAGTTCTCATGCCGGTGTTATAAGCAACCGTCAATATTCCCTTGAGATGTGGTGCGGCCACTTCCACCAGCTTGAGATATTCAGCAATGGTGATGGTGCGCCGCCTGGCGTTGGCTCCCCGCTTCAGCTTTCTTTTAACCCGCCTGAAGGCCTTGACGGTGCGGCCGTCCACTAAGTCATTATCAAAGGCCTTAGTGACCATGGTTTTGACGATGCTGATTTCCATGTCGATGGTGGCCGGCGCCCGGCCGTCCTCTTCCCGTTTTTCCTGGTATTCTTCCAGATCCTGAAGTTTGATGCTGCTTACGATCCGGCTGCCAAAGATTGCATTGAAGTTGCTAAAAATACCTTTTATGCGGTTGAAGGATGCCAGTTTCTTGATGGTTCTCTGTTCAAGATACCATTCGGCGAGTTCATCAAAGGTCATGCGCTCCGCCGGCACCTTCTCCAGAATGCCGGGGTTCTCGATCTTTTGCGCCCGGCGTTTCCCTTCCGCGGCCCGGGCCTCTTCAATGGAGAAGCCTGCGGGCTCCCGGCGCTGCTTCCCGCCAGGCAGACGGTAGCTCACCCAATACCTAACCTTTTTGGCCCGTTTGGCGGCCACGAGGCCATTGCCACAGGAACACATCCGATTTCTGATGGACTGTTTCTTGTGGCACCAGGGGCATTCAGCTAAGATCGCCATAACTCACCTCCCGTGAAAATTTTAACCCACCCAAGCTGCGCAAAAAGCGTATTAAGCGCAAAAAGGGTTAGGCTGTCCACTCATGTGCCCTGCATCAAAGAGTATGCAAAGTATCGTGGGAACCGTGGGTATCGTTGGAACCTGCATGGTTACTACCTTTCCCGTCCCACGGTTCTTTTTCGGTATCGTGGGAAGGGCCATCGGTACCGTGGGAAAACAAGGAGCCGTAGCAAGAAACCCTCCCGTCAATTTTGAAGACGCGCACCCCTGCGGAATTTGCTAAAGTTGTGAAAGTTGCGCCGGCGCCCCTGCCGGCTAAACTCCAGCACCCTGATCCGGGGTGGCCTGTTCTCCTGGGCGTTTTCACAAAATGGTCAAATAGTTGGTCAAGATCCATATCGCCTCCTCGGATTATCTGCCCCCTATTATTTTGATTTTGGAACCTCAGAAACTTTGCTAATGGAGCCGCAATCGATGCTCGCCGGGGTCAGCCAGGGAATCGTAAATCATCAATTATGGCTGACGGTTTGCATTTAAAGTTCACGGCAAGCTTTAACACCGCGGCAGTTAATTTGCGACTGCGAAGCCTTTTCGCCCATTAAGCATTGCATGTCATCTTCTTCTCAAACAGGTCAAGCTGCCCTCTGGCCGCTGCCTCACTCCGGGGCTAGTCGATGGTCTCAATCTTCTGGAGGAGCGTGGTGCACCCGGCAATATCCACCTCCCGGGAGTTGCCGTAGTCGTCGTGTTTGCCCTCCCACCCCTGTTCCGTCTTCATGGTGGACAGCGTGGGCGGGTTTCCCGTGCCAATAGATGGGGGTGTGGCTCCTTCCAGAACCTCCTGCTTACTTCGTGCGGTAAACGTTCAACCCCACCTTCTCCTCCCGGTTCGGGACAGAGACGTTGCCCTCGGTGGAGGCGATGATAATGCTCTTCTTCGACGACGATGGACCGAAGTCCTTGGTTAGGTCCACCTTGATGGTGAGAATGTTCCCTTCCACGCTCATTTCCACGTTCTTCATGTATATGTTCCCCTTTTCCATGACCATACAACCTCTTTCTTGGTGAGGCTGTGGGGAAGGTCTTGGACCGTCTCGGTGTTACCTCAAAAAGTTCTTACCGAGGTTGACCTGCCCCCATGTTCTGCCAGCCGATGGCGGACACCTTTTCTGTAAGGAAAAGGTGATCAGCGTCCCCCGTCTTCCCGGCATAGATGCCCCAGATGGTGGAGGGGATTCTGGTTCAGTCATCCTAATCCCCCCTCCACCATTTTCCATACGCCTCATCCCGCCCCTTCGTCAGGTTTGTGAACCAGGCGTTATACTGTGACGGAACCAGCAGGTCGAAGGTATAGAGCTGCCGCTCAACAAACTCGTGGTCACGGATGAAGTCTGCGGGGATACTGCCATCCTGGAGCTTCTGGTTCAGGACGCAGAAGTGCTCCTCGGAATAGCGCTTCTTTGCCGGGGTCGTTTCGTCGTCATCATCGTCGGATTTGATTTCCACAACTTTGATGATAGTGTCGAAGCCTTGGTCTTGCAGCGCCCTTAATTGCTGCATATCCGCCCCCTCGTCTTGCAAGGTGCGGATATAACGCTTCAGGTCAAGCTTGATAAAGAAGTCCGGGTTAAAGCTCGCCCGCACCCGGTCCTTTCCCTTGCGGAAGTATTCATAGTCGATGGAGTAAAAACCCATATCCCGCGATTTTATCCATGCCTGGAGGTAGCGGGCATGCTCAATAAGCTCATAGACAAAGAGCTTCTCCGGGGTGGAGGTAACCCTCACGAGGTTTTGGGGGGTCTTGAAGAGGGAGGTGTTCACCACGTAAGGCGGCCGGTAACCATAGAGAGGCCGGATATGGTCCTGGTGTTTCTTAATGAAGTCGTCCAGCGGCTCCGTGAATAGCCCCGGCTGATGGTCCTCAAACTTCCCCCGGATAGCCTTCAGGTATTCCAAGGCGAAGAGATTATCTTTCCCCACCTCGGTCTCGTAATCTTCGCTTAAAAAGACGGACACATCTTTCCCCACGTCGCTGACCCGGATGCTGGTGCGGTCCATCTCAGCAGTCTTAACCGGCGTCAGGTTGCCGGGGATGCTCTCCCGCTTGGGTTTCTGTTTGCCAGGGGACATGAATTGTCCGAAATACAGGTCAACGTTCTGGACATTTTCCATGGATAAGCGGTCACCCATTATACCGGCAACCTCCATCGCTGCCCGGATGACCAAACGGATGTCTTCTGCCTCCGGTAGTCGGCTTTCAACCTCTACATCATGAGAAAAACGGTACTGCCTGGCCTCAAAGGCCCGCAAGGAAAATCGTCTGGCCTGGTTATAGGCCACTTCGTCCACGGTTACGAAATTCCGGGTCAACTCAAATTTCTTGTCGCCGGTGACCATATAAGTAATGGTGGTCTTTAGATTCTCGGTTTCCGGCTTAAGCATCAGCAGGTCCCGCTGGGCTCTATCCTCTGCCAAGGGCTTGTCCACCAGGGTGGACCTGGGGGTGTATAAGATGTTGAACAGGGTGAAATTG
>JAHIKF010000176.1 GCA_018897875.1 Pseudomonadota bacterium
ATTTCTCCCTTAATTCCCTGGACGAAGTCGTTGATATTCTTTCAGATGGCTTAAACTTCTTATCTCAACAACCGGAAATCGTACGCTCCATGACAAACTTCGATTGGCTTAATACTCTATGTTTGACATGTAATTAGTATAACACGATAAAAGATAAGTTAACTCCACTCCTCGAAATCCCGGCGATTGGTTTTGATTTTGAGACAGGAAGGGACCGCAAGACCATTGATGACCACCTTGGCGATTTTGGAAAGCGACTCAAGGCAAAATGGCACAGCCGGTTTTGTTTTGTAGATACAAAATACATTGGGCCGCCGACGCGCATGGACGATGGACGTCATTTTATTGAGACGATATTTGAGGACGCGCGCGATAAAGGGTGTCGCGCCATTCCAGTGGTAGGGCTTTTTAATGATCGACAGTCTTTAACGGCAACAGCATCCGTTATTCGTGCTGATCAAAGAGGTGTCGCGCTAAGGCTTACGCTGGACGACTTTGAAGTTAAAAACCTAGCGACTGATATCAGAAAAATTCTAAATATTCTTGGTGTTGCCTATGCCGACACGGATTTGATTGTGGATGAAGGAGCACTCAGCTTTCAGCAGACTAGGACGTTCGTGCGGATGATGCTTACCTTGTTAAAGATGATACCCGTATTGGACCGCTGGCGGACGTTCACTATCGTGGGAACCAATTATCCGCCAACTATTGGGGGATTAAGAACCCCGTTTGATGTTTTCCCACGTCAAGAATGGATCACGTACCAGGCGCTGGTGAACCGACTCGGTTCAAGGTCCAGGAAACCAGCATTTGGAGATTACGCTGTCACACACCCCGATCCGGTTGAACTTGATATGCGTATTGTTAAGCCGTATGCCAAACTACGCTATACCATTGATGATTCTTGGCATATCGGGAGGGGTGCTACGGTGCGTGAACTAGGATTTCCCCAATATCGGCGTTTATGTCGCAATTTAATGGCCCAGCCATATTTCGACGGGCCAGGTTATTCAGCCGGTGACGATTATATCGCCGATTGTGCGGCAGGGACGGTGTCGACAGGCAACTTCTCTACCTGGGTATGGGTGTCGACAAATCGTCACCTGACGAAAGTGGTAAATGACCTCGCCACTTTTCACGGACTTTCAGACATTGCCGAATAAGATCACGTAATTCGTCCAACTTAAGAACTTCGGCAAGGTATTGGTAGAGGCTGGATCGGGGTTTCCTCAGTATTGCTGTGGGAGCCCCGAGTTTTTGCAAAATTCTTACTGCTTCGGGTCGCCACAGTAGCTCGGCCAGGGCTACTGGATCAATCTTTGGATTCATGCTCAAAGGCCGATGGGTCTCAAAAATGATGCCCCCCCTTGGTCCAACGCTAACAACCTTTATCCCCCACCACTCTGGAATTATAGCCTTAGCTTTCTTAATATGCTTCTTACCTACGACCAAGGTCGCACGATCAAGGACGTCGCTATAGACAGAAATTTGACTTGGAAGTCGTTCCAGGGTGTCGGCATCACTCTTGATCTCATAACCATGCAAATAGCTGTTGACCACGGCAATGTCAACGCGACAAACTCCATGGCGCAAGCCCAGCTCGTCCAGCACGAGGGTATTACTATCACCGTGATGATCCATCAACACTTTGTGGTGCAATGCCATCCTCACATCGCGGTCACGCACGACTTTTGCCTCTCTCGGTGCTCGCTTCATTTTAGACGCTTCCAGTTTGATTTTCCACTATGATCGCGAACAATTCTGGCCCTGAGCGCATTCATTGTCGTTAGGATATCGAAGTTTTTACCCCGGGTTTTTCATTTTTTTCGAATTTTATTCAAAGAATAAACTTTAGAAGGTCCTGTCTTTTTAATAATCAAATCCTCGTAGTCAACCATAGCTTCAAGATAGCCGGATAATTTGGACTTATCCATCTCGACTTTTTTAGATATCTCTTTTTGAGATAGGGAATCACCTTTCTTAAAAAAAGATATAATTAATATTTTTAATGGTTTAGCTTTCATTTTATAATCGATTGATCGATTGATCGATCGATCGATCGATCAATCGAATAAAAGCATACTTATTAATACATGTCAAAGGAAAAATAACCTCTTAGCATAGGTTTATAGGCATGACTTATGTAATATTAGCGACAGATTTAAAAAAGGTACAGGGCCGGCCTTAGGTGGGTGGGTGCCAACTGCTGGGGGCCGCGGTCAGGCTAGGACCAGGCGGGCTAAGGGGGCGGCCGGGGACGACCGCCCCACCAGCAGCGATTAATTTTCAGGTGCAGCTACATTTCGGTTTGATCCCGATACACCAGGACCGGGCGGGTGGAAAGGCGCACCAGGTTGAGGGCCTCGTCGCTGATCATCTTCAGAAAAGTAAAGGCGGGTTCTCCCCGCCCCCGCGCCTGGCCGCTGCCCGGTTCAGGCAGGACAATGAACTAACTGCCGTCTTTCCGGGTTTCCTGCATTTTTTCCAGGGCTCGGTGCAGGTTGGTTTTGGCTTCCTGGTAGAAGGTGGGCCTGAGCTCCATGGCTCGCTGGAAACATTTGGCGGCCTCCTCGTAGCGCCCATCCATGAAGAAGAACACCCCGATATTGTTGTAGGCTTGAGCTTCGTCCCCCGCCTGCATGAAGGCCTCCAGGGCCTGGGGATACTGCTTTTGGGCCCCCAGCGCCCGTCCCAGCAGTTGGTTGACCTTTTGGTTCTGCGGGGCCAGGGTTTGGGCCTGCTTGAGGCTGGCCACGGCGTGCGGATAATCTTTCTGCTGCAGGTAGGCCTGGGCCAGGGCGATGTGCGAGGATAACTGGCGAGGGTCCAGCCTGGTGGCCGTTTTCAGCGCCAGAATGGCGCGATCGGGCCGGCCGGACTCCAGGAAGGCGGCCCCTAGAAGATGCTGGGTCTTGGCCCGCTTGGGGTCCTGGGCCAAAACGTACTGAAATTCATCGATGGCCAACGGATATTGTTTGCCTTGGAGGTGCACCAGTCCCATGGCTTCGTGGGCCTTGAGCATCTCCGGCCGATGCACCAGGACCAGGGCCAGTTCTTTCTGGGCCGCCTCCAACTTCCCGGACAGGAGAAAAATGACCCCCACCTTATAGTGCAGATCATAGCGCTCCGGGTGCTCCTGTAGGACTTGTAGATAATTGAGCAACGCGTTTTCGAAGTTCCGGTTTTTCAGGGCTAAGTCGCCCAGGGCCTCCCGGCGGTCCTCGGGGACCTGTTCCGGCGGCTTGGGCTTCTGGTCAGGCCAGGGGTCGTGGAGGGCCTGGAATTTTTCCGCCTGATCCGGGGTCAGGCCCTGCACCGCAGGAGCTTGGGGTGATTTCTTGGAACACTGGCTCGCCAGCAGAGGCAAGGTCAAAATCAAAACCGCGGTGACCAGCCTCCGGAGAGGAGGTAATGCCGGCATCAAATATCCCCGGCAAACAAGCGCGCCATCAGGAGCGGGCGTTGCAGGAGATCGGCTCCTAAGAGGATCTTGATATCCATACCCTTCTTAAGCTTCAGGCTTGGTTCCAGTCCGGCTGGCGGGAAAACCGTGGCGCCCACCGCCCGGGCGACTCTTTCCGCCCCGGGCCGATAATAAATTATAGTCTTGGTTGCGCCGAAATCCACGTGATTGCCGATCTTGGCCACGGTGAACCCTTGTTGGCACAGCAGGGAGCGGGTCTGGCGGGCCAGATGTCTGGTCCAGGTGCCGTTCCTGACTTCGATGGCCGTGTCCACCAGTTCGGCGACGGTCAGGGGCGTTGGCGCCGGTGAGGTGAGGGGCTGGGCCGCTAAGGGCTGCTGCCCCGCCTCGGTCTTGGCGGCCACGAATGTATCGGTGTCGGTAGGGGGCTGGGATAAAGGCGCGGCTGGCGGCCCGCCGTCGTTTAGGTGTGCCATGAACTGTGGGTTTTCCAGGAGATCGCGCCGCAGCAGCACGAGGATATCCATACCTTTCTTAAGCTTCTTACTTGGGGCCAGTTTGGCTTCCGGGAAAACCGCGCGGCACACCGCCCAGGCGGCTCTTTCCGCCCCGGGCCGATAATAAATCGTGGTCTTGGCCGCGTCGGAATACCGCTGATCGCCGATCCTGGCCACGGTGAACCCGTCCCGCTGGAGCAGAGACCGGGTCTGATGGGCCAGATTCTTGGTATGGGAGCCGTTTCTGACCTCAATGGCTGTATTCACCAGTTCGGCGGTGGTCAGGGGGGGGTGAGGGGTCCGGGACGCTGCCTGGGGGGCTGGCGCCGGCGCTTGGGCCGCAAGGGCCTTTTGGGCAACGACAGCCTGCTTCCGGGCCTCCGGCCGAGGTTTGGCGGCGACCGGGGCTGGCGTCGGCGCTTGGGCCGCAAGGGCCTTTTGGGTAACGACAGCCTGCTTCCGGGCCTCCGCCGGAGGTTTGGCGGCGACCGGGGCTGGCGTCGGCGCCTTAGGTTTGGTGGCTAAATGTACGGCGGACACTTTAGGGGTGACCGGTTGAGCCGGGGTGTTCGGCTTGGCTGGAATAGCGGCAGGCAACCGGGAGGCGGCCGCCTTCGGGGTTGGGGCTTGGGTTGCCCTGGTCGCCGGGGGAATGGGCTCGGGCTTCCGGGCATACACGGCGCTCGCCGGCATCCCCAGGACTGCCAGGGCCTGGCTCATTTTGGCGTCAGCGGCCGCTACACCTTCGGCTTCCTGCCAGAGCCGGTGGGCCTCGTCCTGGCGGCCGAGACGGCAATAGAGGAGCCCCAGGTTATTGCGGGCCGCGACATTGCCGGGATCATGGTCCAGGGTTTGGCGAAAGCACGTCTCGGCCTTTTGCCAAAGGCCCTGCCGGTAATAAGAGAAGCATAAATTATTGGCCAAAACGCCGTGGGGGCCGTGCCGGGTGAGCGCCTCCTGGTAAAGCTGGCGGGCGGCCTCGAACTTTCCCAGCTCTTCATAGTTCTGGGCCAACAAATCGGTGATCTGGAGATTGTCAGGATTTTGTTGATGGGCCAGTTCCATTTCCTTGAGGCCCAACTCGGGTTGCCCCATCAACGTGTAATAGTGGACATTGCGCTCCAAACGGGCGATTTCCTCGGGAGACTGACGCATGTTGGCAAACAAAGAGCCGGGGGACTCTCCTATCCGGCTGTAGCCCGACCCCGGACCGGTGCAGCCAACCACTCCCAAAGACCAGGCTCCCCAAAGAGCCAACACCGTCAGACCGGCCAGCCCATATACGCCAGAGAACCTGCGGCCGGCAGATCGAGACAACCCCGGCCCGGTCCCGGGCCGGCGTCCACGGCGGGGGCCGTGAGGCCGAACCCCCGTGGTTGCACCCGGTTTTTGCTCTCCCCCATAAA
>JAHIKF010000177.1 GCA_018897875.1 Pseudomonadota bacterium
GCCTTGACTTTGCCGACGCCCCGGAGATGTTCGCCGGGGAGATGGTAATCGCCCTGGACCGCCGCCTTGATTATGGGGAAGCCAGGTTTATCGGGTTCGGCCCCCTCAAGGGGAGGGTGATGGCCATAATTTTTAGCCGGCGAATGCCGGACCTCATCCGCATCATCCCCCTGAGGAAAGCCAATCAGAGGGAGCAGAGAAGATATGAACAAGCCGTCACAGACCGATTGGGCCAGAATTGATGCCCTAAAAGACGAAGACATCGACTACTCCGAGATCCCCGACCTGGCGGAGGATGAGACCTTTTGGAGCCGGGCCGAGGTAGTGGTGCCCTTAACCATTTGGCTCGAGCCGGACGTGCTGGCCTGGTTTAAAGCCCTGGGGAAGGAGTATGAAGCGCGCATCAGCGCCGCCCTGCGGGAATACAAAGAGACTCATGGCAAATAACCCAGCGTTAAGCGTCGTCTTTAGGAGACCTCATGTCCACGGTTTTGTCCGGGGCGCGGTTCCGGGAGGGGCTAACCCAGGCGCAGCTCGCGACCATGATCGGCGCCAAGCCCAGCCACATCTCAGAGATGGAACATGGCAAGCGGCCCATCGGCAAAGAGATAGCGAAGCGGTTGGGCAAAGCCCTCAACTCCTCAACTTTGGACACAAAGCATTCTTGTAAGGCTCAGCGGAACCGGCGGAACCTCCAGGCGGCGGATATTGTGCGGCTGGTGCGCCTCTTTGGATGAGCAGCGCACGCATGGCGGAGATAGGCGAAGTGGTTTACCCGGGAGATGCGCTACGCAAGAAATTTTAGCGAAACAAAGTGGCTACTTTTGTCTAATTAATTTTAGATAGTCGGTTAAAAGCAAGCCGGTGGTCTTGGAGAGTCAATTTTTCGAGTAGGCACGGCCTCGGGGCCTGATAGCGATAACCTCAAACTGTCGGGAGCTATCCTTCACTTCGAAAAAAATACGTCGATCGCCTACGCGTGAATATCTTTGCCCCGGAACCATTTTTACCTCATTCGATATCCGCGGGTCATAAGGATTTAGGGCAAGCTCGTCCAAACGCCTTTGAATGCGTTGTTCTGTTCTCCTATCCAAGCGTTCAAGTTCTTTTATGGCCTCTTTGGTAAGGGAGACGGCATATTTCATAGCCGCTTCCCGCTCCGATATTCCTCTATGGTTAGGCACCTGCCCTGTTTGATGTCTTCTTGCCCTTGCCGGATGGCTTCCAAATCATCTGCGGATAAATACTGATCGTCGTATTCCAACTCGGTCATCCGGTCATACAAAACATCCAGAAGGTTGAGCAGAAGATCGCCGTCCGGACCTTGGGCCACGCTCATGAATTTAGTTACCAGGTCGTCCATAGCCCCCTTCCCTTGCAAGCTGGCTTTTTCTTGAGCCTGTTCCATTAGGCGCTCCCCCTTCATTTGTGTGCAAAAAATTATATCATGTCTAATCAGAAAGGTTGCTGAAAAAATAGGGTGGGTGGGTGCGCTGGCGCCTGCCCGGATTTGACAGGCGAAGCCGAAACTTGCTAAAAAGGAAAGAAAGCTTGGTTGAAAGGGTTTAGGTCTCAGCAGTTCGACTTAACATGAAAAAAACGGTTCATCCGGAATAAGCGTACTTTTTGACAAAACCGTGGACATGAGGTCTCCTAAAGACGACGAGCCAAAGTCGATCAAAAGGAGAGCCGAACATGTCCACCACCTTACTTTACCATGCCTTTGGGATTAGAAGGTACAAGCATATCAGCACCAAGTGTCGTGGCGGCGCCATCTATTTTACCGTGCGCCAAGACCGTTGTGATTGGTGTGGCCCAGAATGCGGCAGCCATAAAGTCAAGCCACGCGGCCAGGTCTGGAGATAGTGGCGGCTGCTTCCCATAGCTCATCAAGGCGCCGGCCCGACTGATCACCAGTGGCCACCGCTGGATATTGAAGCTACCCCGGGATTACTTTTTCAAAGAGCAGTGGGAATGCCTGGAAAGTTCCCTGATGGCCCTCTGCTGGGCCTAAGCAAGACGCCAAAGGCGAAAAAGCAGTCCAAGAGGTGAACTGGTCACTAGAGGAAGGTCCAAACGCGCTAAAATATTCTTTATGGTATGAAAATCGCTGGTCAATATTGCCCGCGTGAGGCAGCGCGGGTGATATTTTCCCTGAATCAACTCACAAACTAGGCTCTTTTTTGCGGGATTTCTCACATTCGTTCGACTGAAAGGTCGATTGCAAAATTTAGGTCATAAACAACATGAGGTCATGCCAAATGTTATATTTTGTGGTTTGTTACACTCGGCAATCTCCCATTTTCAGCAATCTTTCTCTATCGATATGAACTCGTCTGCATTTAATAATAATTGCAAATAGTTAAAAGCAATCTGCAAGACTATCTGGAGGTGGTGGCCGGCGATATCACCGACCCCTTCGGCGTTGCCCGGGCCCTGGCCGGCTGCGAGGTGGTTTTTCATCCCGCCGCGTTCACTGCCATCCTACATTCTTAGATATTGTGTCCTCAAAGGCAAACACTTTCCTGGGTCAAAGGTCGCGGAAAGGCAGCGCGACTACTCCCGGCGCCAGGGGCAGCCGTACTTCGCCGGGGTGTATGACATAGCCGGGGGCGGCAAGAATATGCCTCTCCCAGAGTCGCGCCGGCAAATCCTTAGCGATGACAAAGAGGTCCCAATTACTGGCCTCGCTGGCCTGGTCCCGGGCTCGGGAACCATACAGGACCACGGCTACCGGGCGCTCTCCTAGTCCTTCCTGGAGGGCCGTCACTAATTGAGACAGAATAGCTTCTTGGTCTTCCATGGTTGATATTTTCTGATCTACCAGAGCCTCCTGCAAGAGGCTCTACCAGGTTCTAATCCACTTTTGATTCTGGGGGCCAACCATGTTGCGCATGTTCCAGGCACTGGAGAAAACGCGGCACCCAGCCCGGGACGGCTCGGCGGCCGTATTCCCAGTGTTCCACGGCATACTTGCTGACGCCCAGGGCTTTGGCCAGGGCATTGCGGGAGCAAAATCCCAGGGCCAGACGCTTAGCTTTCAGCTCTTCGGCGGTCATGGTGGTTTTCATCTTGGCCCTCTTGATTTTTGGCCATTCCGGGCAAAGCGTCCTGAAGCCATCGAACTCACATCATGTTACCATGAATACGCCCGTTGGGCTGATTTTTTGTATTTGATCACAGGGTTAAAAATTAGGCTTGTGAGATCCAGGCGATGTTTGGGGGTTGTCCTTTGAAGTAACAGGTCATCGCCTCGACTAGGACCGGGAAGGTCGGACGGCCCCGCACGCGGCAGGTTTGGCGCAAAGACAGGATTCGTTCTACCCA
>JAHIKF010000178.1 GCA_018897875.1 Pseudomonadota bacterium
CGGGCCAGGTCCATCAGCCGCCCCCCACCAGGCGCACCAGTTCCAGGACGTCGCCCTCGGACAAATGGGTTTCCCGGTAGGCCTCGCGGTCCACGATCTCCCGGTTGCGCTCCACGATGGTCCCCTGGGGGTGGAGGCCCAGTTCGGTGAGTAGGTCGAAGACCGTTGTCGCGCTTACTTTCCGGTATTCCCCATTAACCTTTAATTTCACTAACCAGCTCCCTATCAAGACCTTGGGGAAAAAGGTTAAAAGGCGAAAAGGGGAAAAGGAAAAACAAATTTTGTTACTCCTTTTACCCTTTTGCCCCTTTCCCCTTTTCCCCCTCACTTAATAAACGCCCGGTCAAAATCCTTCCACACCGGGTCGTAGCCGGCCCGGCGGATGGCGGCGGCAACCTCGGCGGGGCTGCGGCCATCCTCAATCTCAAACTGCTCCAGGGCGGCGTCATTGTTCAGGTGGGCGTAACCGCCGGGGCGCGTGGACGACCCGGCGCTCATCATGGTCACCCCCAAGGGGATCAAGCGGTCTCGCAGCTGGGAACTTTCCCGGGTGGAAAGGTTGAAGCCCACCTCCGGCAGAAAAATCCTCAGGGCCAGCATCAACTGCACCAACTCCCGGTCGGTGGGGAGATGTTGCACCTGGAAGCGTTCGGGGGCGTGGCGCAGCCGGGGGAAGGACAGCGAAATGGCGCTCTGCCAGCACTCCTTCTGGAGGTGGCGGGCGTGCAGGCCCAGCCAGAAGCCGTCGGCCCACCAGTGGTAGAGGCCCAGCAGCGCCCCGAGGCTGAGCTTGCGGACCCCGGCCCGGCTGGCCCGGGCCATGGCCTCCAGGCGGTAATCATAATCCCGTTTGCGGCCCCGGCGGTGCACCCCGGCGTAAGTCTCCCGGTGGTAGGTCTCCATGTAGAGGGTCACCCCTTCCAGACCCCGGTCCACCAGGAGGCGGTAGTCCTCCTGGTCCAGGGCGTAAACCTCCACGGCCACGGAGACGAAGTACTCCCGGGCGATGGCCACGGCCTGGGCCAGGTACGACACCGGCGCGGCCTTGGGGGCTTCGCCGGTGAGGAGCAGCACGCTCTGAAACCCGTGGCCGGCTAACACGGCGCACTCGTTACGGATTTCCGCCGGCGTCAGGGTGCGCTTCTCGCCCTGGCCGCCGGAGTGCAACGCGAAACCACAGTAGGTGCAGTCGGAGTGGCAGATGTTGGACAGATAAATAGGGGCGTAGAGCCCGATGGTCCGCCCAAAGTGCTGCCGGGTGAGGCGGTGGGCCGCCTGGGCCATATCCTCCAGGAACGGCGCCGCCGCCGGCGACAGCAAGGCCGCCAGGTCTTCGGGATGCAAACTCTCCCGGCCCAAGGCCCGCTCGACGTCCCCCGCCCCGGCCCGGGCGATGAGTTCCCGCAGCCGCGCCTCCGGCCAGGCAGCCAGGATATTGGCGAAGGGGGAATTTTTTGAGGCTGTTTTCATTAGGTGATTCTTTGGTGGCACAGGCTTTCCAGCCTGTGCGGGCGCAGGCTAAAGCCTGCGGTTACCCTTTCTTTCTTGTTCCCAGCTTCGCTTAGGAACCAGAAGAAAGCAGATTATTATCCCTTATTTTTTAATTTGCCCTCAACAAAGTTAATAAAAGCAGAGCACACTACAAGCATGAACTTCGCATCATTGAAATCTACCGTTGTTGCTTCTGTTAGTGCATGTCGGATACCGCCTTCGTCCGATGTATAGCCATATAGACTGCTGAAAGCGGTTTTTAACGCTGGATGTAAGCCTATTTCATTATCGAGCTTTTTGATAAGCTGCCCCAATGTTCCCTTTTCCACATTAATTGTAGTAGCTACTTGGCTTTCAACTGCTGATATTGATTCCTTAATTGAGTTCCGATAATCAGGGGCATTTCTGTCGGACAACAATTCCAGAGACCGCCGCAAATGCTTACTCACTGGCCCTCTACTTGCCTCAATGGCCTGCTCAATTTCTGCCACTTCGTGTTCATCAGTTATTCTTGTAATAACACTATTTATGAAACGATAGGCTGACACTTCTTTTTTTAGCAAGTTATTGCATGACTGAATAAATTCCTCTTGGAACTGATATCTTTTATAATTAATAGCTACAAATTCAATGAAGTCATAGGCTTCGTACCACTTACATTCAAAAAAATAACTTCTTAATTTGATAAGTACCTTGCCCCAATCGTCGCTCAATTGGTCAAGGGGTTTCTTGAAATAATTGAACCAGAGGCGATGACATAACGCCTGGATTTCGTCATTGCCATAATCACTAAGATAATACCCACTATATGCCCCTGAAGAATGGCGCACATAATCCCAGCAATGAAGTTTTAGAAGGCTCCATAGTCCGTTCCTAAGTGGCTCATCCATTGACTCAATCTGGATGATTTCCTTAATCGGCTTGTATCCAAATCGTTCTGAGAATCTCACCGTTTAACCTCTTGAAAATTGTCCTCCGCAAGAAATATGGAGAAGTTACGGCATCTTAGTTGCTAAATTAAAATTACTTTTTCCTGTCTCGTTCCCAAGCTGGGCTTGGGCACGCATTTACTCTCCAAGCTAAGCTTGGCAACCATTTTCGTTCCCAAGTGCAACTTGGGAACGAGTGGATAAATCCCCCCTACCCCCCTTTTTCAAAGGGGGGTTTTAAAGTCCCCCTTTGGAAAAGGGGGATTTAGGGGGATTTGAAGTTTTTCTGGTTCCCAAGCAGCTACATGATAAAGGAAATGGTGGGCAGTGCCCACCCACATGCACAGGCTGGAAGCCTGTGCTACTTTACTCCAAAAAACCCGTTAGGGGCGAGGAGGCGTCAGCGGTGTCGCGCTCCGGGCCCAGGCCGGCCCGGTAGGCCAGGCGTCCGGCGGTCACGGCCAGGGCGAAGGCTTTGGCCATGGCGGCGTGGTCGTGGGCGTCGGCCAGGGCGGTGTTCACCAGCACCGCGTCGGCGCCCATCTCCATGGCCTCGGCGGCGTGGGAGGGCGCGCCCAGGCCCGCGTCCACCACCACCGGCACCGTGGCCTGCTCGATGATGATGCGGATCATGTCCCGGGTTCTCACCCCCCGGTTGCTGCCGATGGGCGCGCCCAGGGGCATGACCGTGGCGGTCCCCATCTCCTCCAGACGCTTGGCCAAAACGGGATCGGCCTGGATGTAAGGCAGCACCACAAAGCCTTCTTTAACCAGAATTTCCGCGGCCTTCAGGGTTTCCACCGGGTCCGGCAGCAGATACTTGGGCTCCGGGGTGAGCTCCAGCTTCACCCAAGGCGGCAGACCCATGGCCCGGGCCATTCTGGCCAGGCGCACGGCCTCGTCCGCGGTGCGGGCCCCCGAGGTGTTGGGCAGAATCAGGTATTTCTCGGGGTCCAGCACCGAGAGAATACTGTCGCTGGCCGGTTGGCCCAAATCCACCCGGCGCAGGGCCACGGTGACGATTTCGGCTCCCGAGGCATCCAGGGCAGCCTTCAGGGCCGCGGCGGAGGGAAACTTCCCCGTGCCCACCATGAGGCGGGAGCGGAACCGGCGTCCAGCGATGATCAAAGGGTCTTTTGGCATTATTGACTCATTAAGAGTGAGCAGTGAGCAGTGAGCAGTAAAAGCGTGAGTGGCCCAGGGTATTTCTGTTTATGGTTCACGGTTAGCGGCTCCGAAAAGTTAGTCCGCACAGGCTGGAAAGCCTGTGCCACCAAAGGCGGCGGGCGAAGACGCCCGCCCCACCAACTCATTGATTACAATTCCGAGCCAGGGCTCAAGTCCCCCTTTCCTAAAGGGGGGTGTTCCCCTCCGGCTGTTGCTTTTTCTGCTTACTGCTCACCGCTCACTGCTTACTTTCTTGGCCCGCACAGAGGGCAGTCCGGCCGCTTTACCCGGGCCAGGGATTGAAACCTCCCCTGCAGCCCGTCATAGGCCAGGAGCCGGCGGGTCAGGTCCGATTCGAGGCCCAAAAGCAGCTTCAAGGCTTCCACCGCCTGGAGGCAGCCCATGGCGCCGGCCACCGCGCCCAGGATGCCCACCTGGGTGGAGGAAGGCACGGCCGCTGCCGGCGGCGCTTCCGGTATCAGACAGCGGTAACAGGGATTCTCGGCCCCGGGGGAAGCCACCAGGAGCTGCCCGTGCCAGCCCGTGGCCGCGGCGGACACCAGGGGAATCTTGTATTGCCAGCAGCACTCCGCCACCAGAAACCGGGTGGGGAAATTGTCGCTGGCGTCCAGCACCACCTCAAAACCCTGCACCACTTCCCGAACATTGGCCGGATTGAGGCGCAGGTCAAAAGTTTGTACCCGACAGAGGGGGTTAAGGGCGGCCAGGGATTCTGCAGCCGATTCCACCTTCCGCCGCCCCAGGTCGGCCGAGCGGTGGAGAATCTGGCGCTGAAGGTTGGACAGCTCCACCGCGTCGCCGTCCACCAGGCCCAGGCGCCCAACTCCGGCCGCGGCGAGATACAACAGGGCGGCAGAGCCGATGCCTCCGGCCCCCACCACCAGGACCCGGCTGGCGCGCCAGCGCGCCTGTCCTTCCCAACCCACCTGGGCCAGGAGGGCGTTGCGGGAATAGCGTTGGGTCTCCTGGGGGGTAAAATCCTCCCGGGGTTCGATTTTCATCAGGCGTCCTCGGCGTTGCGACCGTGGCGGTCGGGGAAATTACGCCTTCCAAGTATCTAATTCAAATTATAAACTTCTGCAAGTCATCAAACAACCTGGGATGTCGTGGTTTTCCCGGTCAAACCCTTGAAAGCGTTGCCTTGACAGACTTTCTCTATTTAGATAACCTTCAATAAATTCAGGGGGAAGACACTGGAGTACGAAGCCGACATCGGGTTGGAGGTCCACGCCCATCTGCTCACCGCCAGCAAAATCTTCTGCGGCTGCGCCACCGCGTTCGGGGCCCCGCCCAATACCCATGTCTGCGAGGTCTGCCTGGGGATGCCCGGGAGTCTACCGGTCCTGAACCGGAAAGCCGTGGAGTTCGCCCTGAAAATGGCCCTGGCCACCAACTGCCGGGTCAATCCCGAATCGGTGTTCGCCCGGAAAAACTACTTTTATCCCGACCTGCCGAAAGGTTACCAGATCTCCCAATACGAACTTCCCCTGGCGGAGCAAGGCTTTCTTGACATCAAGGTCGAAGGTGCGGCCCGGCGCATCGGCATCACCCGCATTCATATGGAAGAAGATGCGGGTAAACTGATCCACAGCGAATCCCGGCCGGTGAGCTTCGTGGACTTTAACCGCACCGGGGTGCCGCTCATCGAGATCGTCAGCGAACCGGATATGCGCACCCCCGAAGAGGCGGTGGAGTACCTCAAGGAGCTGCGCAAGATCCTTCTATATCTGGAGATTTGCGACGGCAACATGGAGGAAGGTTCGCTCCGGTGCGACGCCAACATCTCCCTGCGCCCGGTGGGGCAGACCGAGTTTGGCACCAGGGCCGAGCTCAAGAACATGAACTCCTTCCGGTTCGTCAAAGCGGCCCTGGAGTACGAAATCAAGCGGCAGCGGGCGCTTTTAGCCGCCGGGCGGGAAATCGTCCAGGAGACCCGCCTGTGGGATACGGCCGTCAACCAGACCGTGTCCATGCGGGGCAAGGAAGAGGCCCACGACTACCGTTACTTCCCCGACCCGGACCTGGTACCGGTTAAAGTCGAGGCCCAATGGTTAGAATCCTTACCAATACCGGAGTTGCCGGCGGCGCGCCTGGCCCGCTTCCAGTCTGAATTTGGCCTCCCGGAATACGACGCCGAGGTGCTGACCTCGGATAAGACTCGGGCCGACAAATTCGAGGCCGTTGTAAAGGACTTCCCTCACCTCTCCCCCAAACAGGTGAGCAATTGGTTCCTGGATGACCCCACTTCCATGTCAACTATTACGCCTGCGACCTCAGGAATTTTGCTGACTTTAGTTGAAAAAGGCACGATCAGCCGCAATCAGGCTAAGGAAGTGTTGAAAGAAGTGGTAGCTACCGGCAAAGACCCGGAAGCCATCATTAAAGAAAAAGGCCTGACTCAGATCAGCGACACCGGGGAGCTTTCGACCGCAGCCCAGGAGATCATCAACGCCAATCCCAAGGAGGCGGCCGACTACCGGGGCGGCAAGACCAAGGTCATGGGCTTTTTTGTGGGCCAACTGATGAAAAAAACCAAGGGCCAGGCTAACCCGCAGCTGGCCAATGAGATATTTCACAAGCTGTTAGGGTAGTTGAGCGCAGAGGGATTTGAGGCTCAATAATCCCCCCTGCCCCCCTTTAGAAAAGGGGGGTAAAAAAACCGAAAACCGGAAACCGAAAACGAAAAACCGAAAACCGGAGTTAACATGATCCCCTATTGCAGCATCTGTTGGGATGTGGATAAGGTCAAGTTGCTGGACCAGCGGCGTCTGCCCGCGGAAGAGATCTATCTGGAGATCCAGGATTATCGCGACATCATCGAGGCCATCCGCACCCTGGCGATCCGGGGAGCCCCGGCCATCGGGGTGGCGGCGGCCATGGGCGCGGCCTTGGGAGCCTTGGATTTAGATACCCAGGACCCGGGCGAGTTCTTGTCGCGTTTTGAAAAAATTTGCGCCGAGATCGCCCAGGCCCGGCCCACCGCGGTGAACCTCTTTTGGGCCCTAAACCGCATGCAGCGGCTGGCCCAGGCCCAGGCGGGCCAACCGGTGGCGGCCGTCAAAGCCCGGTTGGTGGCCGAAGCCCAAACCATGCTCAAGGAAGATGACACCACCAACCGCCGCATGGCCCAGGCGGGACAGGTCCTGATCCACGACGGCCAGCGGGTGCTCACCCACTGCAACACCGGGGCCCTGGCCACCGGGGCCTACGGCACCGCCCTGGGGGTGTTGCGGGCCGCCTGGGAGGCGGGGAAGCGCTTTTCCGTGTGGGTGGACGAAACCCGGCCCCTCCTCCAGGGGGCCCGGCTAACCACCTGGGAGTTGGGCAAGCTGGGGATTCCCTACACCCTCATCCCCGACGGGGCCGCGGCCACCCTGATGCACCAGGGCAAGGTGGACCTGGTCATCCTGGGGGCGGACCGCATCGCCGCTAACGGCGACACCGCCAACAAGATCGGCACCTACAGCGTGGCGGTCCTGGCCCACCATCACGACATCCCTTTTTACGTGGCGGCGCCCTTGTCCACCTTTGATTTTTCTCTCCCCGACGGCGACCACATCCCGGTGGAAGAGCGTGACGCCGAGGAGGTGACCCATCTCTGGGGGCAGGCGGTGGCCCCGGCCGGGGCCCCGGCCCTGAACCTGGCCTTTGATGTCACCCCCAACGACTTGATTACCGGCATCGTCACGGAGAAGGGCATCATGGAGCCGCCCTTCTCATCCAGTTTAAAACCCTATCGTCAGACCCAGGAGTGAGGCGATGCGGACCGTATCCCGATTTTTGCTGGTATGGTTAATCGTGGCGCTGGCCCAGCCCGCAATGGCCGCCGGTCCTTACAACATCCGGTTTCCGGGGTCCCCCCAAGGCGTCGACCCCCAGGCCCTCACCCTGGTGGGGGCC
>JAHIKF010000179.1 GCA_018897875.1 Pseudomonadota bacterium
CATCCATCAAGTGAATAAACTCGCGGTAGTCTTTGTTGGTCTTGCCCTTGAATTCGTCCAGGGAAATACCCGTGGAAAAGTTTTTGCCATTGGCATCGATCACCACCACCCGCACCTCGGGGTCCTGCTCCATTTCCTTTAGGGCATCATTGAGCTCCCGGGCAAAGGGCACGTTAAAGGTGTTCATCGCTTGGGGGCGATTCAGGGTAATGAAGCCGATCTGATCCCGTTTCTCTACCAGGACGTTTTCATAGCTCATAACGCACTCTCCTGATTTTTAAGGATAAAATAAGGTTTAATTCTGTTTGCTCAAGCACTTTATATAAAGCTGTAATTGTGCCAGGGTTTGCTGCCAAATGGCCGGATCATGGCTGGCGGCATAGAGGGGGGCAGCCCCATTCATGGAGATTACCAAGAAAGTGGCGATGCCGTCGAGATCGAGGCCATCCTTTAACCTGCCTTGCTGCTCCGCCTCTTCCAGCCACAGACGCAACAAGGCGGAGAACGCCTTGAAGCCTTTGAGAACGTGGTTGCTCATGGCCGACGATTGTCCGGCGAGCTCGACCAGGGCATTGAACAAGAAACAGCCGCCCTCAAAAATCCCCCCCCCCAGGTAATTCTTCAGACCATTTTCCACGACCCTTTCAATCCGCTCCAGCGGATCAGAGATATGGCGCACGCCCTGGAAAACAACGCCCTTCCAAACCCTGACGCATTCATCATAGACCGCGTACCAGATTTCTTCCTTGTTGCGGAAGTGGCCATACAGGCCACCCTTGGTGAGGCCGGTGGCTTTAACGATACCGGCTATGGAGGTATTGAAGTATCCCTGGACCGAGAAGAGCTGCATGGATTTTTCCAGGATATGTTGGCGGGTCAGGTTTCCTTTGGTAGTCATGCACAAGCCTCTTGGTTAAATAAACCGACCATTCGGTTTATTTTTATCGCAAAGAAACCCCCTTGTCAACCCAAATTAAGGATGCTGAATGCCGAAAGGCAATGAGCCCCAACGGGCCAGGTCCTTGGGAAAGGCCATCTCCGCGGCCAACCCGGCGGCGTCGATGGTCAGGCTGCGGCAAAACTGCAGGTGTTCCTTGCAGTGCCAGGTTTTGCGCCACTGGGAGGTTAACACGCGGCACTGGGTGCTGCCGAAACGCTGCTTGAATTCGTTGGGCAGGCGGTTGAACAGACGGTAAAGGCCGGGGGTGCCATAGAGTTCCTCCCCGGCCGCCTTGGCATCGGTGGGTACCTCCCGGCGGCCATAGACCGCGCCCAGGGCCGCCATGGCCCCCACCAGGGCGCCGCAGGTATCGCCGAAGAGGCCGCCGCCGCCGCCGAACCCGGTCATGACGCACAGGGTTTCGTGAGGCAGGCCGGTGTCGATATGGGTCAGCACCGCCTCCATGACGCATTCGGCGCAGTTCAGGCCGGTCCTAAAATTGGCCTTGGCCCGCGCCTTCACCTTGGCGATTATTTCTTCAGGGGTCATGCAAATATCCACGTTTAAAAAAGGTAGCCGCAGGCTTTACCGTGAAAGTCCACCCGTAGGGGCGGTGCCCTCACCGCCCCTACAAGGAATTTCATGATTGGGGGTGGCCCCAAACGACCACGGTGGTTAAGTTTATAGGGCGGGCCGTGCCCGCCGATTTACGGCGGCCATAGGCCGCCCTATAAATAAATCTGCACGAAGCTTTTCAATTCCTCCAGCACCACCGCCGGGTCCCGGGTAGTATCCAGCCTGAGCAAAGGCCGGTCCTCCGGCGTAAAGGGGTCGAAATCCCGGGCCTGGTCCGCGAAGAGCTCCACCCGGCCGTCGGAGATGGCCTCGGGGTCGGTGAGCCGGATACCCAGGCGCTCCCGGGCCACCTCGGGGGGGCACTCGCAATACACGAACACCACCCGGACTCCCTGGTCTTGGGCCAGGCGCCGCACCCGGGCCCGTTCGGCGCTCCGTTTATAGGAGCCATCCAGGATGACGTTTCGGCCCGCGGCCAGGTGGGCGCAGGCTTGGCGCAGCATCTCGTCGTAGGTGCGGGTGGAAAAATCCTCGGCGTAGATGCCCTGACCGAACTCCACGGGCACCCGGTCGGTGGGCTTGAGGCCCGCGAGGGTCTTTCGCACTGCGTCGCTGTGGATCACCGGCCAGTTAAGGCTGGCGGCCAGGGCCCGGGAGCGGTTGCTCTTGCCGGAGCCCATGAGGCCGAAGACCACCACAATCAGGCGGCCCACTGTTCCCCCGCTTCGGCGTACTCCCCGGCCAGGGCAAAATAAGCCCGGGCCGTCTCCCGGGCCTGGTCCCGGGCGGCCATGGGCTGCGTCGGGTCCTGGGCGGTAAAGGCGTGGATCTTGCCCCGCACGTAAGCCCGGTAACATTTGTAAAAATCCAGCACCTGCAGGAGTTCCGGGTCCCGGGAGGCCGCGGCGAAGCGGTCCACAAAGTAGCGCCCCAGGTCTTGAAAGCCGTGGAAGTCCAGGTCCATGGCCAGAAAATCGATATCCGCCGCCACATCGCCATATCGGAAGCGGTGATTAAATTCAATGCAATCAAAAATATAGATGTGATCGGCCAGACAGATATTCTTCATGTGCAGATCGCCGTGGCAGTCCCTGATGCGGCCCTCCCGGATGCGCCTTAAAAACAGGGCCCGGTGCCGGGAGAGGAAAGACCGGGCAAAGTCGCGGACCTCCTCAAATAACTCCCGGGGAAACATCTCCCCCGCCAGGGCCTCGGTGCGGGAAAAGTTCTCCTCATGGTTGTAGGCGATGATAGCCGGTTCCCCATACTTGTTGATCCGGGGGCCGGTGGCGGCCTGGGCGTAAAACGGCACCAGCCGGGCAATGATGCCGTCTAAGTGCTCCCGGCGCAACTCGCCCCGGTCCGCCACCTCATCCATCATGCGCTCCTGGGGCAGGCGCCGCATCTTCAGGGCATAGTCCACGGTTTGCCCCGGGCCGCCCAGCCGCACCCGGCCCCGGGAGGCGGTAACGGGGAGGACCTCCAGATAGATTTCGGGACAGAGGCGGCGGTTGAGGCTGAGTTCTTCCTGGAGATAGTGGTGGCGGCGGCGCAGGGTGGTGAAGTTGAGAAACCCCAGGTCCACCGGTTTTTTGACCTTGTAGGCGAAGTCATCGGTGATAAACACCCAGGAGATGTGCGTCTGGATTAAGGCCACTTTCCGGGTGGGCTCCGGGTAGGCGGCCGGGTCCAGCAATGCCGCGGTCAGATCCATAAGTTATTATAGCAGAAAGGTGCGGGGGAGGGGGCAAGACTGCGGTGAGCAGTAAGCAGTAAGCAGTAAGCAGTGAGCAGTGAGTTTTTCGTAGGGTGCGCACCGCGCACCGCTTGCCTGAATGCTAACCGCTAACTGCTAATTTCTTCAATAATGCGGCCGGTGATCACCGACTGGGGTTCGTCGGCCACGGGGTTGCGGCGGGGGTCGGCTCCCGCGTCGTCGGTTTTGACCAACAGCCAGGACTCATCTTTACCGGTCTTAAACCGGGTCAGGGCATAGCCGCCCTTAAGTTTGCGCCCCTCCAGCCAAACCTTGACGTGACCGTGCGCCACCGCCTGGCCCATGGGAATGGCCTCTCCCTTTTTTTCCGTCAGGTTGCGGTAAGTGCCGGTGTCCCACACCAGCACTGTGCCGCCGCCGTATTCG
>JAHIKF010000180.1 GCA_018897875.1 Pseudomonadota bacterium
CATCTTTTCCAAAAACCGCCTGTTCCGGCCGGCAGGCGTCCTCTTGCTTGGTGGGCTTCAAGAGATGGGTGTAAATGGTGAGGGTAATGGTTTGTTTGACCAATCTATGTCTGGATATATTGAGCATATATCCGTGATTGCCTGTCACCCTGAGCGGCAGGCGAAGGGTTTCGGGCTTTAGCTGAGAAATGCAAGATTCTTTGCCGCCGGTGGCGGTTCAGAATGACAAAAAACCAGCATCTTGGGAAATGCGCCAAAATTAGTGAAGCTTAGGTAGAGAACGAGAACCCTTTCTCAGTAAAAATATTTAGGCAAATGTCCACGACTTCCGGGTCATATAAAATTCCCCGGTTCCGGGAAATCTCTTCCAGGGCCTGGTCTATCCCCAGTGCCACCCGGTAGGGCCGGTGGGAGGCCATGGCCTCCACCACGTCCGCCACTCCCAGGATTCTGGCCTCCAGGATAATATCCGGTCCTGAGATACCCTGGGGATACCCCGAACCGTTGAGGCGCTCATGGTGCTGGAGGATGCCTTCAGCCAACGGGAAGGGGAAGTCGATGTCTTTGATGATCTCGTATCCCACCCGGGGGTGGTCTTTGATGAGCGAAAACTCCATGTAACTGAGGCGGCCCGGCTTGCTCAGAATCTCGGCGGGAATGGCGATCTTGCCGATATCGTGCAGGCACCCCAATACTCGCATGCCTTCGACCCGCTCTTCCGAAAACCCCATTTCCTGGGCAATGGCGGTGGCCAACTGGGCCACCTGCCGCTGATGCCCGGCAGTATAAGGATCTCTCATCTCCACGGTGTTGGCTACCGCCAAGACGGTTCCGTCCAAGGCCTTTTTTAATTTTTCCAGGCTGTGCTGCACCTCGGCCTCGGCCCGCTGGCGTTCCCCGTCGGTTCTCAAGGACCAGATGCCGAAGGAAACTCCTCCGGCCAGCTCCTCCAGCAATCGGACTTCTTCGGGGTCGAAAGCGGCTGGGTCCTGGGCGCTGATATCCAGGATGCCGATGGCCTTGCCCTCGACGATCAGGGGCAGGGCAATAATGGCTGTAAAACCCCGCCGGCGCCACTCCTCGTGCCATGGGGCCAGGGCCGGGTCCTGGAGGATATCTTTGGCCACCTGGATCTCACCGGTCTTGATGGCCATGCCGCCGGGGCCTTGCCCGCGCTCACCGTCCCCCCAGGTCAGGGCAATCCATTCAGGATGCCCCGCCTCGACTCCCGCCGAGGCCATGGGGGCCACAGATTTGATCTTGTCCGACTGCGCATATCCCACCCAGGCCAGGGGATAGCCGCCCTCTCGCACGATGACCTCGCAGACGTCGGTTAAGAAACCCGTCTCATGCGTGGCGTGCACCAGCGCCTGGTTACAGGCGCTCAACGCCTTAAGGGCGCGGCTCGTCCGCTGGAGTCTCTCTTCGGCCTGCTTGCGGTCCGTGATATCGAACAGGATGCCGTTGACATAGTCAATCTTGCCGGCGGAGTCGGTGAACATCTGGACCAGGTCCTGGATCCAGCGAATTTCCCCATCTTTTTTTCGGATCCGATACTCCCACTCGTAAGACTTGTCAACTTTCCAGGTTTCAATAAATTTGCGCTCGCCAGCAATAAAATCATCCGGCAGGATGATGTCTTTCCACTTCAGCTTGCGGGTGTTAAAGTCTTCTGGACTATAGCCGGTCAAGGCCTCGACTTTCTGATCGAAGAAATCCATGCTCCAATCGGCATACCCTTTAAACACCACCGCCGGGACCTGGTTCACCAGCAGGCGGTACTTCTCTTCGCTCTGGCGCACCGCCGCCGCCGCCCGCATATTGACCAGGGCAAGGGCGGCAAACTCGGTGAATCCGGCCGCCAGGTTGGCATCCGGCTCGCTGAATCCCCCGGGTTTATTGACCAGACTCATTACCCCGACGGTTTTTCCCCTAACCTGCAGGGGCGTAAACAAGACATTGTCCAGCCCTGGAGGTCCGGCCGGCAACAGCCCGGCCCATTCACTGTGGGCCAGGTCATTGTGCCAGACCGGCCGGTTTAGGGGGTGGGCCTCCCCGCCCATCTCGCGCCTCAGCCGGGGAAGCGCCGCGGCCACCGCCTCCGGCAACCCCCCGGGGTCCGAAGCTATCACCTCCTCCTCCAGCCCATCTGCGGTGAACAGGGCCACATAGCCGGCCGTAGCGCCGGTCAACGACTGGCAGAGTGTGCAGATGTCTTTGACCGCGGCCTCAAAGGAGGTTTCACTCAAGACTATCCGGGAAGCCTCCAGCAAGCCCGTGATCTCCGTCTGGCGCTGAATGGCTGCCCCCAGGCTATGTAACAGTTTTTCCTCGGTGCGCTTGATCCGGGTAATGTCGGTGATGATGTGGACCGCGCCGGTGAGATTTCCGGCTGCGTCCAGGATGGGATCCACCACCACCTTTAACCAGTTCTCGCCCACCGGCAGCACTGATTCTTCCCGTTGATGGGACTGCCGCATGCGTACCATGGGGCAGTCGGCGATGGGGCCGCTCGTGCCGTGCACCACTTCCCAGCAGCGGCGCCCGATGATCTCCGGAAAGGGCTTCCCCACCTGATCCGCCATGGCCTGATTGCATTGCAGGATAGTGCCCTCCTGATCCATCAGGGCCACTGCATCGCCGATGGCATTGAAGGTGGTCCGCCATTGAAAGGCCGCCAGGCGGAGTTCTTCCTCGGCCCGTTTCCGGTCGGTGATATCGAGAAGGAAGAGACGGGTCATCTGGAACTGCGGGGCGAAATGGATATGAGCCGAAAAAACCGTTCCCTTAACTTCCACCTCCCGATAGAACTGCCTTTCCCCTTGTTCACCGGTCGCCTGCAGAATCTCTCTCAGGTCTGCGGGCAAGAAAGGTTTCTCGTCCTGAAGGCCCAGTTTCCGGGCCGTCTCCTGGGCGGCGGGGTTGGTAAACGTGATATTGCCAGCGTTATCCACTTCCAGCACGGGGTTGGGATTCAACTGGGGGAACGACGCCAGGCGGGCGATTTCTTCAATCGATCGTTTGCGGTCGGTGATATCCCGGGCCACGCTGAGAATCAACCGGCGCTCCCCCAGGTCAATGATGCGGGCATGGATCTCCACCGGCATCACTGACCCGTCTTTCCGGACATGGGCCGATTCAAAGGTTATTTCGCCCTGGGCCAGCAGGTCCTGGAGGGTCTTCTCCCGGGTGGCGGCATAGTCCGGGGCAATGAGAGTCCAAACATCTTGGCCCCGCAATTCCTCTTTCTCATAACCCCGGTCTCTGCAAGCCGCTTCGTTGACGTAGATAAACTGACCCGTTAAGTCATGTAAGAAAATCGAGTCGCTGGCGCCATCCAGCAGCCGTTCCTTTAATTTAAGTTCGATTTCCGCCTGCTTGCGGAGGGTGATATCGCTCATGACGGTGCGGCAGTGGAGCACCGCCCCCGCCTCACCCGGCGCCGCCATGCTCTCCAGGGCGGCATAAAAAGGCGGACCCCCGCGACGCCGGAGTTTAACTTCGCAGGTCTGGGGGCCTTGGTTATCGAAAACCTTCCGGTAGTGGGTGCGGCAAGCCTCCCGGGACTCCGGCGCCACCCACCGGAAGGAGGACCGGTTGACTAACAGGTGGCGCTCGGCGCCCAATAACTGGGCCCCGGCAAGATTTACTTCGACAATCTTCCCTCTGCGGTCCAGGGTGAAGTAGCCCACGGGGGCAAAGTCGTAGAGGTCGGCGTACCGGTCCCGGGCCTGCTGCAGTTCTTCATTTTGCATCTCCAGTCGCACCTGGCGCATTTTCAGTTCGAGCACCAGGTTCTTAACATCCGCCGGGGAGATTTGGTCAAATTCGCCGCCCTCTGCGGTCAGGAACTTCTCGGCGCGAATCCGCAGATTCTCCCTCGGCTCGGTTTCTAAGCTTTTCTCAGTCGTCGTGCGGCTCAACAGTGGTGCCCTTGTTCCGGTGAATTGGGAAAGCCCTGCCAGGCTGGAACCAGGTCCGGGGCTGCAATGTTTCATGCCTTTTATCCCGGCAACCAGGAGAATGCCGGTTATTGAGGCCTGCAAAAGTACCCCCGATTCTATTATCGGCTTAAAACGGCAGAGGTTGAATTTTATTTTCCCTGAAACTCGATGGCCGACTGGGGCAGGAAAACTACCCGGGTGGATCGATGCCTGGCAGATGGTTACGATGAGCCCGGCGCTGAGATGAAGTCGTGAGACCATTCGCTTCCTATCCTCGGGGAATTGGTTGGATTTTGAGCCTACTGCTCCCTGAATTATGCGTTCATGCAGGTGGATATCGGGCCGGACGGTTTTCCAAGCTGTTGCCGTTTTTCCCCCCTGATCCTCTCATACCAAGTCGCAGTCAATCGGCAATTTTCCTGTAGGGGCGGACCCATGTGTCCGCCCTGGCTTGAGGGTGCACACACGGGTGCGCCCCTACAATTGCGCATTTTTTGACTGCGACTTGGTATCAAACCGAAAAAAAACGGCTGCCAGGATGAAATCTAGCGGCTGGATTGTCGTGAGATTTTTTGCGGTCAGTTTCTCGTGGGAGATAGCGTCAGGGAATTGGACCGCCTGGTTACGGCAGGGACCAGGAGGCCAGATACCCTCGTGCCGGCCAGGAATATCGAGGGGCGACGCGATATTCTGACATAAAAGCGTTCTAAAATAACCCATCATCTACTATAATCAAAACGGATTCAAAACCGGACTTTAACTTTTCAGGCAGATAGAGCCAGATCACCGGGCGTCGTAGGGCCGGCCGGATGGGTTTCGGATCGCACCGGCTATTTTTTTGCAGGCCAACTTGAACATAGCTCCTACCACTATTAGGCTAGATGAAATATTTTTCATGGTGATATCATGCCCCGTGACTGCCCCAAATGCGACAAGACCTTAACCAGAACCCGACGTAAATCCTGGATGCACAACATCCCCGGCAGCAAGTATTACGCCTGTCGGGGATGCAGCCTTGCTTACCTGCTGATCTTCAACCGCTGGCTGCTCAAGTGGAAGCGGTACCCTCAGAAAATAAGCAGTTCCAAAGAGTCCTGAGCCCTGAGCCCTCTTCTTCCGGAGATCCTGGCCTCGGCCAAATCCGGGCCGGGGTTTGAGTTCCAAGGGAGTCCTGTGGCACTATACCCCGCCTCCACGTGAAGCAATCTAGAAAAACCATACGCCCCATGGCCATGCTTCCTGAGTGCCATCCCTGTCTGGAGCGGCTGGTGGGGCTGGCGGTGGAACTGGCCACCCCGGACCCGGAGGTGCGGCGCCAGGCCTCTGAGTCCGCCCGCGGCTGCCTGGATCAGGAGTTTGGCCCCGGCGCCATTCCCGCGGTTATCGCCAACCGGTTGCTCGGCATTATCCATCATCTTTCCGGGAACCATGATCCCTTTGCGGCCCGGAAAGCCGACGCGACCGACTGGGCGGCCCGGATGTACCGGCGCCTGGCCCCGGCTTACGGCGACGACCTAAAATCCCTCCTCCGCCTGGCCGCCGTGGGCAATGCCATGGATTTTTTCCGGGGAGAAGCGGAAGCAACCCGGGAGATGCTGGCCCGGGTGGAGTTCGAAATCGATGCGGTGCCTGACTTTCGCCAGGAACTGGCCGGGCCTCCCGGACTCCTGCTCTACCTGGCGGACAACGCCGGGGAGCAGTTCTTCGATCGCCCCCTGGTGTCCTGTCTGCGGCGCCGGGGGTGGCGGGTGGTCTACGCGGTGAAGGGCGGGCCCATCCAGAACGATCTCACCTTAGCGGACCTGGAGGCCTCGGGTCTCTTAGCAGCCCTGGAGCCGGTGGTGGACACCGGGGCCCGCACCGTGGGGTTGGAGCTTGACGGGGTCAGCCCCGGCTTCCGTGAACTTTATGACGCCGCCCGCATCATCGTGGCCAAGGGCATGGGACACTTCGAGACCATGAGTCAACTATCCGACCCCCGCGTCTGGTTCCTCCTCCAGGCCAAATGCTCCCCCGTGGCCCAGGCCCTGGGGGTGGACTTAAACGCCTTCGTGTTCGCCCCAGCCCCGGTGATAGAACCTGGTGATTGCCCTTGACACCCGGGGCCAAAAGGAATATTATGAAAAAACTTACAGGTCCCATAGGGGAAGAGGGAAGACGGTGCAAAACCGTCGCGGTCCCGCCGCTGTAATTGGGGACGAAACCGGCTGAAGGCCACTGGGGTTGATGCAGGCCCTGGGAAGGCGCCGGGAGTAGATTGATCCAAGAGCCAGAAAACCTGCCTGTAGGATGGACGGATAGGCTCGCGCGATACGGGCCGGCCGCCGACTTGAGGACCAAGCAAGACGGGTGCAATCCTCAATTCCCTGCTTTAAGGGAATTGGGGTTTTTTATTTGGGGGCCAGGCAGTCTGGCTGCCAGACGGAAAATTCTCCCCCTCCCCGACCCCCGCCGGCTTGGCGAGTATGGCTGCGGTTTCTTTCACGGGGTTTTGGCCCCTTTCTTATCCACGGCGCTCTGGCGCCCCTGGTGCTGGTGATTGGTAGCGCGATCCACCGGCACCAGGGCTGCCAGATTTTTTTTGTGGTCATCACCGCTTGACTGAAGCTCTGCCCTGAAAAGTTTCTTCTGGTAGCACAGGCTTTCCAGCCTGTGCCGGCGCAGTTCTTATAGGGCGGCCTGTGGCCGCCAGAATTCGGCGGGCACAGCCCGCCCTATGGAAACAAAGGTGGGCGAGACCCGTCCTAAGAATTGATGTGAGGTAAGATGCGCAATGCGCACCCCACCTGGCGGGCACGGAGGCCCGCCCCACCCAACTTTTCATGTTTTACGGGTGGGCCAAAGGCTCATGAATGACTGCCCTGGCCCGAGACCGCCGGTTAAAGCCGGGCCGGCCCTGGCCAATGGAGAAATGATGCTTAGATTATGGGTGGCAAGGGATCAGGCGGGTGGTCGGCGCCGGTCTTATAAAAAATAATCAGGAGAAAAACCGATGCCGGAAATTACGGTGAAAGGAATGAGTTGCGCCCACTGCGTCGCGGCCATGACCAAAAATCGTACCTACTGGAACCCACAGCTGCCTCTTGCAGCTTGACAAACAAGACAGTCGCTCTCACCCCGAAGCGGGGGTGTTTGGACCGGAGAGATGGGTGACAAACGTTCGGAGACATAGGTAACACTTTTTAAGGTTAAACCACAAGGCCTCTGCCAATTTATGCGACCGCAAGGGTTTTTCATGGTGTTGTCATACTGTTCCGTGATAACCTGGTCTCCCCCGACGGAGGATAGGGCAACGCTGGAGAGCGACCTGAGCGCCGACCGGGGGGCCAGATGCCGGGGCAGGGCGGTCAGCTCTGCCCTCTTTTCTGCCCCGGCAGAGGCCCCCAAAGCGATAAACTCCGGGGGTCTGGGGGCTGGTCCCCAGAGCTACCTAAGCTTAGCCATTCAGAGGAAAACGCATGGAACCTAAACGCGTCATCATCATCGGGGCGGTGGCCCTGGGTCCCAAGGTAGCCTGCCGCCTGAAACGCCTCCGCCCCGACTTCGAAGTCACCATGGTGGATCAGGGCGAATACATCTCCTACGGCGGCTGCGGCATCCCGTA
Source organism: Pseudomonadota bacterium (assembly GCA_018897875.1). Classification (GTDB taxonomy): domain Bacteria; phylum Desulfobacterota; class Desulfobaccia; order Desulfobaccales; family 0-14-0-80-60-11; genus 0-14-0-80-60-11. The sequence continues at coordinate 7,549 of JAHIKF010000180.1, forward strand.
CTACATCTCCGGGGATATCAGCGATATCAAGGAGTTGATGAGCACCAGCTTCCACATGCTCCGGACCCCGGAATTTTTTGAAGGCGCCAAAGACGTCCAGGTCCGGACCCGGACCCGGGCCCTGGCCATTGATCGCGACCACCAGCAGGTGCGGGTCCTTGACCTATCAACCGGCCGGGAGGAAGACCTGCCTTATGACCAGTTGGTGCTGGCCACCGGCAGTCGCCCCCGCCCCCTGCCCGTGCCCGGGGCCGACCTTCCCGGGGTCATGAGCGTCTCCGGCCTCCCCGCCGCCATGGCCGTCCGGGATAAGATCGCCAAAGGCGAAGTGGGCCGCGTCGTCATCATCGGCGCCGGCGCCATCGGGGTCGAGATGGCCGAGGCCGTCAGCGACCTCTGGGGTCTTGAGACCAGCCTGGTGGAGGTCACCCCCCAAATCCTCCCCGGCGTCCTGGAACCCGGTCTCGCCCGCATGGTCGCCAAGCATCTCCGGGACAAGGGCGTCACCCTCCACCTGGAGGAATCCGTCCAGGAAATTCGGCCCCATTCAGGGGATGAGGCTGCCCTGGAGCTGGTCACGGCCCGAAAAATCTTACCTGCCGACCTGGTCATCATTGCGGTGGGCGCCGTCCCCAATACTGAGTTGGCCCGGCAGGCGGGCCTCTCGGTCTCCGCCGGGGGCGGCCTCAACGTCAACCAGCGCCTCCAGACCTCCGACCCCCACATTTACGCCGGCGGCGACTGCATCGACAACCTTCACCTCATCACCGGCAAACCCGTCTATTTCCCCTCAGGGTCGCTCGCCAACCGTCAGGGACGGGTCATCGGCACCAATCTGGCCGGGGGTTCCGCCACCTTCAACGGCATCGTCGGCTCCTTCACCCTGAAGACCTTCGATCTGGCCATCGCCGGCACCGGCCTCAATCTCGCCCAGGCCCGGCGCGAGGGCTTTGACGCTGTGGGGGCCCTGGTGATCCAGGCCGACCGGGCCCACTTCTATCCCACCCAGGATCTCATGTACCTGCACCTGGTGGCCGACCGGAAAACCCGGCGCCTCCTGGGGGCCCAGGGAATCGGCCACAACGGCGACGCCCTGGTGGGCCGCATCAACAGTATCGCCGCGCTCCTGCCCTTCAAGGCCAGTCTCGAATCCCTCTCCAACCTGGAGGTGGCCTACGCCCCGCCCTTCGCCGCCGCCCTGGATATCGTCAACGCCGTGGCCAACACCGCCGAAAACATCCTGGACGGCTACAACCGCACCATCGAGGTCGCCGAGTTCGAGCACTGCTTCTTGACCGATAAGGCCGACGACACCATCTGCCTGGACGTCCGCGGGGCCGCCAACGCCGCCCCCTACGTCGACCTCTTCGGCGACCGCTGGCTCAACATCCCCCAGGAGACGCTGAAACACCGCTTCGCCGAAATCCCCCCGGATAAACGCCTCCTGGTAGTCTGCAACTCCGGCGTCCGCTCCTACGAGGCCCTGCGCCAACTGGAAACCGCCGGCCTCACCAACGCCGTCAACCTCCAGGGCGGCCTCGCCGCCCTCAAGAAATCCGGCGCCCTGGACCTTAAAGACTCGGAGGAACCAGCCAAAGATTAATTTTTGCCGGCGGCAGCAATCCAGTAGAATAGCGGAGGTAAGAGACATGCCCGGAAAAAGCCGGATGGTTCAATTAGGGATAATGTTGGTGTTAATCTTAGCCATGACCGGGCTCGACTGGAGTTATGGCGCCGCGGCGGCTGACCAGGGCCCTGATCAGGCCATGCGATCGTTCATTGACGCCGTGGTCCGGAAGGATAAATCGGCCATCCTCTCCTTTTTCTCGCCCAGCTCTCCCTGGCAATACGTGGGTTACGAGATTGGCACGGGGAAGGTCATCGCCACCAAGACGGTCAGTTATCAGGTGATGACGAAAGATTTTGCCAGTCAGAAGGGCTGGTATGGTTTTTTCTTTGATGAGCCCAATGGCTACACCTTCCGGGTCAATTTCCGGCCAGGCGAGATGTGGAAGAAAAAAGGCCGGAATATCTTTGTTTGTCCGCAGAGCGATTCGGGCAACACCTATGTCGCCTGGAGACAAGAAGGAGGCAAGTGGGTCATTCAGAAAATCGGCGAGACCGGACCCTAACCGGCTGTCGGGCCTCAAGTTGGCAGAGGCCTCGGGCTTTCCCGGAGATTCGCCTCGTTCCCAAGTTGCACTTGGGAACGAGGCGAAAAATTAATGCGACCCATACCATGACCATGCCTCCTTGACAACGGGCTATCCTCGTGGCATTGTGAACTGAAAATTAGAGATAAATGACCGACATGAAAAGCTATCGTAAAGAACTCTGGTTCCAGGTCCCTACACGCCGGGCCTTCATCAACATCACCCCCCAGGTGGAGCAATGCCTAAAGGAAAGCGGCATCACCGAAGGACTTATACTCTGCAACGCCATGCACATCACAGCCTCGGTTTTCATTAACGATGATGAATCCGGGCTGCACCACGACTACGACGTTTGGCTTGAGAAGCTGGCGCCCCATGCCCCCATCTCCCAATACCGCCACAACGTCGGGGAAGACAACGCCGACGCCCATATGAAGCGGCAGATCATGGGGCGGGAAGTGTTAGTGGCCGTGACCGGAGGAAAGCTGGACTTCGGCCCCTGGGAGCAGATTTTTTACGGCGAATTTGATGGGGGCCGGCGGAAAAGGGTACTAGTGAAGATTATTGGGGAGTAATTTGGAAACTAACCAGGAACCTGCATACAAAGAGGCAAAGTCCAAGAATGATCACCGAAAAATTGAAATCAATATTTAATCAGTTGGAGGTGGCGGAAAAGGGCTAGGATATTTTTCAAACTCTTGATAGCAAATATCCAACTCGTTTAAGAAATCGATTGCTGTTTGGTAATGTTTAAAAGCATCTCTTACCGCCCATGTTGAAACCCCTCCTCGTGACCAAACTAGTGTCCCAGGCATTGGAATTAAGTCTTCCCGATTTATTTCTGTTGTAACGCTAACGTTCAGCAGTGATTCATCTACGAGAGCTTCTTCCCATTCTCTGACTCCCCATGGCTCGACATAGTCATGTAGGGTGCGCACTGCGCACCTTCCTCTCGTTCCCAAGCTCCTGCTTTGGAGGAGTAGCGGCGGCGTCCCCACCTACCCAAACCTATAATGCTTCTTCACGTCCCGGCTGATCTTCCAGGTACAAGACATGCCTGCCGGGAAGATCACCAGGTCTCCCTGGCCCACCTGTGCCGTTTCCCCGTCCGCCCCGGTGACCGTCACCTCCCCTTCCAGAAAATAGCAGGTCTCCGGTTCGTCGTAAGTCCAGGGGAATTCCGACACCTCTTTGGTCCAGATGGGCCATTGGTTGACTCCCAGCTCCTTTAAGCGCTCCGGGCTGGGCCGCCGTTCCACTTTGATTCGGCTCATATTCTTCTCCTGCTTGGAAAAGTTCCCGTAGGGGCGGTGAGGGCACCGCCCCTACAACGGCTTTTCATGGTTTGTGGGTGGGGCAAAGGCTCATGAGCAACTGTCTCGATCTTCCTCTTGGTCACGGCTCATTTTACTCTGCCCTGCCGCAAAATAAAACTCTTGGTTGAGGCGGATTTATCCCGGAGTTATCCTTGACAATCGGGGTATCTGAACCCAATTTTAGATAAATAAGGGGAATTTGTAAAACCCTAAGTGGTTAACCATCGGTAAACTGCGCCGGGTGAGGCTGAGAGAGTTTAATCCGGCGCGGTGGGCGCAATCCCTCCTAAGGAGATAGCCGTGAACAAGATCAAAGCCGTAATTTTGGCCCTGGCCCTGACCGCCTTCGTGGCCGGGGGCGTCTGGGCCGCCGACCCCAAACCCCAGACGACCTGCCCGGTCTTGGCCGGGAATATTGACAAGAGTGTCTATGCCGACTACCAGGGCAAACGCATTTACTTTTGCTGCAAGGGTTGTGATGCCGCGTTCAAGAAGGACCCGGAAAAGTACATGAAAAAGCTGCAGGAAGAAGGCGTCACCCTGGAACCCGCCCCGGCCGGGCCAGCTAAAAAATAACCATCTCCAGGCCTGCGGCGAAAAGCTCCGGCGTCGGGTGCGTTCTCCGCACCTCTTGACTGCTCCCGATCATACCAGACCGGGGTCGGGTCGCCCCGACTCGACCCCGGGTCAGCGCCGCGCCTCGTGCCGGCTTCAGCGCCCCAGCCCCTTTCCCTTGAAAATTTTGCCGCCCGGTGACAATTCCGACTAAAAAAGGGAGAGCCTTAATACATAGATACATTATACGGATATGTGGCGGGCACAAGCCGGGGCTCTATCAAGCGCAGCCGGGCCCCACATAATCAACCCCGTCGGAGTGCAGTCTTTCCATCCGGTAACAACGGCGCCCCGCCTGTTTGGCGGCGCAGAGAGCATTATCGGCCCGCTCCACCAGGGATTCCAGGGTGGGCATCTCGCCGGTGGCGCTGCTTATCCCCAGGCTGAGGGTGGGGGTAATGGAGCCCCTTTCCGTGCTCAGTTTGGCCTCGTCGTTCTGCCGGACCAGGCGTGCGGCCACTTTTTCCGCCCCATTCATATCGGTGTCGGCCAGCAGGATGACAAACTTCTCTTCGGTATAACGACCCAGGACGTCAATGATGCGCAAGTCCTTGACCAAACGTTTAGCGGTGAGGCGCAAGGCCTGGTTGCCGACCTCGTAATCGTAGTTGTCGCAGATGCCTTGAAAATGATCCACCTCTGCCATGAGAACCGACACGGAGCGGTTGAAGCGGCGCGCCCGGTTGAGCTCCCGATTTCCTAAGGTAAAAAAATGGCGCCGGTTATGGACCCCGGTTATGAGATCGACGGTAGTCAGGCGCTGCGCCTCCAGGGACAGCCGCCGGGAGCGCAGCAAGTTCTCTACCCGGGTTTGCAGCTCCAGATGATTGATCGGGGTCCAAATGATTTCGTCCACCGTCTGCCACAAGTGACGCGTCACTAAAGCGGCACTCCGGCGCGCCGCCACCAGGAGAAACGGCAAGAAAACCGGTTTGGCGGCCTCCCTCCTGGATTGAACTTCCTCCCAGGACTGCTTCAGGGCGGACTCATCGACTATCCCCAGGTCGAAGGAAAAATCGAGGCTCTGGTCGATCTCGGTCTCCAATACCTGGTAATTGGCGGCCAACCTGTCTCTCATCAAGTCGGCACTTTTCTTCTCCTGTAGGAGCATAACGATGCGGTCCATGTCTTTTGCCCTCCCAGAGGCCTGCCCGCGCCGGACTCGAACTACCCGGATAAAATAGCGTCAACCGGGCCGACCCCGAGCCTCTGCCCCGGTCCATACCGGGCCAAAGCTTGTTTGGCGCCGATGGTTCTCGGCTACGGCGAGCCTCAATGCCATCCGCGCCGGCACAGCCTGGCCGGACACCAGGCCTAAAGTCTCTTGAAATCCCCGTCGTATCCAGAGAACCGATCCCACCCCCGCTCTGCCTGGTTAATATCGTTCATCGGAATCTCTTGGTTCGAGCTTAAATCTAAAAACGCCCCCCGGCCGCCGGGCAATCACTTTTGTGGCAGTACCTATGGCGGGCCGTGCCCGCCCTACAGTTAACTTTTCGGAGCCCAACAACCAGGGCGGCGGTTCCACAGAAAACGGAAAACGGAAAACAGAAAACTCTTTAAAACAGCCGTTGAAACCCTGCCGGGGTGCGGGCAATCACGCCCTGCCGGAGCAGGCGGTCCAGGTGCTTGGCCACCATCTGGCCTTCCATGTGGTTATAGACGAACTGGGGTTGTTTCACTTTGCCATAAATCAGGCGCCGATGCACCAGCCGGGCCAGGGACTGGGGGGTAGCCAGGGCTTCCAGCAGCCGCGCCTCCCGCACGGCTATCACCTGGTGAAAAGCCGCCAGTCCGGTGCGAAACTCCGGTTCGGTAAAGATGCCCTGCTCATGCGCCGTGAGGAAGGTCCGGGCGGGAAAAGCCCTCAGGTCGTTCAAGGTTGCATCAAAGGCCGACAGGTCAGAGGCGGCGTCCCCATACCACGGGCCAAAGGGGGTGAGATCCACGTCCGCCAGGAACAACACCTGCTGCCGGGGAAAGTGGAAACAGCTGTGCCCCGGGGTGTGCCCCGGCGCCGGAATGATCTCCAGGGTGACCTCCCCCAACTGGAACAGTTGGCCGGGGAAATACGGGGTGAAATGAGCCGGAGGCCGGAAAAGGAAGTCCTGGATGAGGGTGCGCCGCCAGTAATCCTGGAAGTCGGGGTCGGTGATACCCATAAACCGGAACACGGCGTCCAGGGAGAAAAAAGCCTCCTCTTCCAGGAGTGGGCCGTAGACGTTCGCCTGGGGGAAGAGGTGGTTGTACTTCTGGTGGTCTTCGTGAAAGTGGCTGAGAAAGATCCCGGTCACCCGCCGGGTGCGGGCCAGTTCCCGGAAATAGTCCTTATCGGCTGCGGGGTCCACCACCCAGGTTTCCGCCCCCTGGTCCACCACCAGGGAGTGGCAGTAGGGATAGCGCCCGCCTTTCCGTCCGGGGACGAAGGTGATGGGGCCAAAACTGACGGGCCCGGCCGGGGCGGGCCGGGAGGGGGGTGCTGACGTATTCATGATAGCAATGGCTTTTGCACGGCGGGCTATGGAGACCGCAGTCGCGGTGAGCGCTCCGACCTGACACCGCTTATATACCGCAAAAATGCGTCACGCCAGCCGGACTGCGCCTTTAACGGACGCACCGGTGGTTCAAGCCCCCCTTACTCTTCCGAGATGACGTAGAGTAATTCGAAGCGGGAGGCCAATTCCTCCTTGGCCGCGCCTACCGCCGCCGGCGGCAGGTTCTTGACCCGGAGGTACACATCCCGGTAGCCTTCCTGGGACGTGGCATAGGAGGTGAGCAGGCTGACGAACCGGGCGCCCCGGGCCCTGAGCAGGTCCACCACTTCCTTGATGAGGCCCGGGCGGTCTTCCAGGCGCAGGGCGAACTGCACCCCGCCCTGGAGCATGCCGGTAATGTGCATGAAGGCCCGGAACACATCCGACTGGGTGATGATCCCCACCAACTTACCGGTCTCATCCACCACCGGCAGGCCCGAGATAGTGTGCTCCAGCATGATCTGGGCGGCGCGTTCCACCGTGTCGTCCTGGGAGACGCTGACGGGATTGCGGCTCATGATTTCCTGGACCTGGAGTTCGGCCAGGAGGTAGTAAAGTTCATGCACATCCAGGCTGGTGGCCTTGGAGGGAGAGGCCTCCTTCAGGTCCCGGTCGGTCACCATGCCCACCAGTTTCCCCTGGGCCACCACCGGCAGCCGCCGGAAACGGCGCTCCTTCATGATATGAATGGCTTTAATCATCGAGGTGTCTTCGGTAATGGTGACGGGGTTTTGGGCCATCCAATCCTTGATCAGCATGTTCCTTCTCCATTGAGATGAATTGCGGGTTGAGGGCCATGCCCGTGCCGGCCCGCCGGGCGCCCCGGGGGGGGCGCCGGTTAAAGACGCGGTTCTTCGCCCTTAAAGAAGCGTTCCAGGTTTTCCCGGTGACAGACCAGGATGAGGCCCGAGAGGGCGCCGGACAGCAGCAAATAAGCCTTGGAATCGGAAAACAGCCCCACGGCCACCGGCAGCAGCCAGGCGCAGATCAGGGCGCTGACCGAGAATGTCCGGGTTTGGTACAGGGCCAGGATATAAACCGCCACCAGGTTGAGGGCGGCCCAGGGGGCCAGCACAGCCACCACGCCGAAGGTGGTGGCCACGGCTTTACCCCCCTTGAAACCCAGGTACAGAGGGAAGACATGGCCCGTGACTGCGGCAGCCGCCACCAGGGCCACACCCGCCTCCTGCCAGGCCCCCAGAGAGGTGAGCGTCAGCCGCGCCAAAGCCACCGGCAGGGCCCCCTTGGCCGCATCGCCCAGCAAGGTGAGGGCCCCGGCCTTGCGGCCCAACAGGCGATAGACGTTGGCGGTCCCCAGATTGCCGCTGCCGAATTGGCGCGGGTCCGGCCCTCCCAGAGCCCGGGCCACCAAAAGGCCCGAGGGGACGGAGCCCACCAGATAAGCCAGGACCGTTAGAGCCAACAGCAAGTGCATCAGGCTGCCTTTCTCTCCAGAGATCGATGCATCGGCCCTCTGCCCCTGTTCCCGGGCCCGGCCGCGCCGATTCTGGCAATTTTGCGCAAATTTCCACTAAATGTCGACAAAAAAGTGGCCAGGCCGCAGCACTGTCCGGTTAGAAAATTGCATGCGCTCGTTCTGCCCCCCTCACCCCAACCCTCTCCCCCCGAAGCAGGGGGAGAGGGAGTAGCTGATATCGCCGGGTTTAGTAACCATAAGGCATTAAATCGGTTCCACTTTTTCCCCTCTCCCCCAATGGGCATAAGCGCTAACTTAAGAGAGGGTATGGCTTTTAGATGGCTTTTAATTTATCCAATTGTAACAACCGCTTACGCGGAGGTTCACGCAAATCCAACGAGATTTGGTACCAATTTTTCCAACATCGCCGTAAGCTCAAGTTAGGGTTTACGGCCAGGCTAACCAGACGGAGTAGAAGTAGGCGGTGGAGGTGCATAGGGCCACCAGGGTGTCCATGTTGGTGGACAGGTGCCGGGCGGCGCTGAATGCCCCGGCAAAGAAGGAGGCGCCGGAATAAAATATCACCGGGGTGGCAAAGATGAGCAGGGTTAGGGCCATGGCACGGTGGCTGAGGCCGGCGGCATGCGCCACCGGGGGAATCATGGAGAGCCACACCGGCAGGCTCAGGACCAGGGCCAGGAGGAAGCGCCGGCGAAACTCTTTGACCTCCGCTTCCGGGGAGCGGGGGGGCCGCTGCTCCTGGGAAACCCCTTCCACTTCGTAGCCCGCGTCAGTAATCACTTTAGAGAGGGCTGCGGGGTTGGTGAGGCGGGGATTAAACTTTACCTTAGCCTGGCGGGTGGCCAGGTTGACGAAGGCCAGCTCCACCCCGGGAACGGCCCCCAGGGCCCGGTCCACCCGGGCGACGCAGGCGGCGCAGGTCATGCCCCCCACGGAGAGCGTGATTTCTTCATACGAGGCGGAAATGATCTTGATCTCCTTGGGTGCAGGTCATCAACCGATGGACCTGAGGTTACTTATTTATATAGATACGCCGCAGGCGAAAGGCAAGGGACGCGGCCGGGGGATGGTCACGCCTTTCTTCCCGGCGCCGTTCCGGTCAGCCGGCGATCCGGGGATTAACACCGAAATCCCGCATCGGGTCTGAGTCGCCAGCCCTCTCCCGCCTTGCTAGCCGCGGCGGGAATTGATACTATACGCGCATGGGCAAGATGTTGAAACCGCGTGGGGGACGGAAGTTCGGGAACGTCATCTGGGGCGCGGCGGGCTTGGCTTTCCTCGCCGTCCTGGTATGGCTGGTGGTGGGCCACCTGGACTTTGACGACCCCACGATAACGCTAAAAACCCCCGTGGAAGTGGTGGGCGCCAAAACCGCCCTGACCATTGAAGCCGGAGACCTGAGCACCGGCCTCAAAGAGGTCAAGGTCACCTTTTCCCAAGGGGACCAGAGCAAGGTGGTGGCCGTGCGCGCCTTTCCGCCGGGAGGGGACCGGGGTGAGCCGGTGGAGATCCCGGTGACCCTTGCGCCCCAGGCCCTGGGTTTCAAAGAGGGCAAGGCCACGCTGACCGTCGAGGCCCGGGACCGGTCCTGGCGGAATCTGTTCCAGGGCCGCACCGCCTCCTTCAAACAGGAGGTGGTCATTGACCTGGTGCCCGTCAGCCTGACCTTTCAGGCAACCAGCCACCTGCTCCATGCCGGTGGGACCGGAACCATCTGCTACCGCCTCAACAAGGAGGTCAAGGAGTCGGGGGTCCTGGTGGGAAACCGGTTCTATCGCGGTTTTCCCAACCCCAAGGGGACCAAGGGGGAATACGTGGTGCTGTTCCCGGTGCCCCAGGAAGGACCGGCGGCCTTCCGGGTGGAGTTGGTGGCCCGGCCGTCCCTGGGCAACGAAGTCAAACAGGTGGTGTCCTTGCGTGCCAAGCCGCGGCGGTGGCGGCACGACAACATCAACCTCTCCGACGGGTTTCTCCGCCAGGTGGCAACAAGCCTTCCGGTGCCCAACCCCAACGACCTCCTGGGGTCCTATCTGGAGGTCAACCGGAATATGCGGCGCGCCAATCACGAACTATTCCAGAAAATCTCTTCCCAAAGCAACCCCCAACCCATGTGGTCCGGGGCTTTTCGGCGCTTTTCCGGCAAGCCCATGGCCCGCTTCGGGGACCGGCGCACCTACCTGTACCAGAACAAAGCCGTGGATCACCAGACCCACCTGGGTGAGGACCTGGCCTCCCTGGTGAACAGCCCGGTGTACGCCGGGAACAACGGCGTGGTAGTCTTCGCTGAGACCCTGGGGATTTACGGCCAGACGGTGATCCTGGACCACGGCCTGGGGGTCTTTTCCAGCTACAGCCACCTGAGCCAGATTGACGTCAAGGTGGGGGATAAAGCAGACAAAGGCGCGGTCCTGGGCCGCACCGGCACCACGGGCCTGGCGGCCGGCGACCACCTCCATTTCGCCATCAATCTCCAGGGCGAATTTGTCGATCCCCTGGAATGGTGGGACCCCCACTGGCTCAAGGATCAGGTGGAAGGGGTTTGGGCCGGGACCGCAACTGCGGCCGCCACGGGCGACGCATCGAAACCCGCCAAGGAGAAGAAAAAGACCACCAAGGCCAGAGGCAAGGCCGCCAAAGGCAAAAAGAAGCGAAACTGAGGCCCGGACGCCAAGGGCCCCAAGACCACCGGGGAAAGATACGCCGAGCCTCCCGGGAGTCCTGGGGCCTTGCTGGTTAGGCTCGCCCGGGGGGATACCCGTTCTCTCTGGTCTGAAAAGTTTTCCGTTTCCCGTTTTCTGTTTTCTGTGGAATAGCCAATCCGGGCAGTTCTTTCAGTAGGGTGCGTCTTACGCACCATGAGCTTATGGCCGCGGCGGGCACCGAGGCCCGCGCCACCCACTTTTTCATGCTTTACGGCTAGGCCAAAGGCTCATGAGTTGATGTCAGGGTGCGCACCGCGCACCAGCGGCGGGTGGGACGGCCGCCCTTTTCATACTTTGCGGGTGGGCCAAAGGACCATAAGTGACTGTTTGAAAAAGTTGTCATAGGTCAGGGCAAAATGTGGGGTGAGCATTGCCCCCCAGCCTCATTATGCCTGCTTTTCGGTTGCGAAAAGTTCCCGTAGGGGCGGTGAGCGCACCGCCCCTTCAACAGCCTTCCATGGTCTTGGAGTGCGCCAAAGGTTCAGGCGCGCTTGATTCGAGAGAAGTTTATCATGATTATCAAGATCAACCCCGACAACCCCCAAGAGCGCCTGCTGCGCAAGGCCCTAGAGGTGCTTACCGGAGGCGGTCTCATCGCCTATCCCACGGACACCTGTTACGCCGTCGGCTGCGACCTGTATAACCTCAAGGGTATTAACCGGATTTACCAGATCAAGCGCCGGCCCCTGAACAAACCTTTCAGCTTCATCTGCCAGGATTTGAAGAACATCAGCGAATACGCCCGGGTGGGGAACTACGCCTACAAGGCCATGAAACGGCTGTTGCCCGGCCCCTACACCTTTGTGCTGGAGGCCTCCCGTCAGGTGCCCAAGATCCTCCAGACCAAGCGGCGCACCGTGGGCATCCGGGTGCCGGACCACCCCATCGCCCTGGGCCTGGTGGGCCTCCTGGGACACCCCATCATCACCACCACCGCGGCCCTGCCGGACGAACCGGTGGAGAGCGACCCCTACGAGATCGAGATCAAGTTCAAGGGCCACCTGGCCCTGGTTATCGACGGCGGTATCGTGTTGCCGGAACCCTCCAGCATCATCGCCATGATCGACGACGTGCCCGAGATCATCCGGGAGGGGAAGGGTGACGTGAGTAGCTTTGCCTAAGAATGGCGCTAACCCCTAAAAACCACTAAATCGACCTCGGATTAAAGCTGATTTTGCGGACTAATACCAAGTTGCCGTCAAACAAGTAATTATTCGAATTGTAGGGGCGGTTCGCGAACCGCCCAGGGGTTGCTATCATAAAGATAGAATTACCTTCTATGACGGCAACTTGATATAATACCAAACTGCGATCATACAGGTAATTTATCTCCTGTAGGGAGGGACCCATGTGTCCGCCCCTACATTTTGGATGCCAAGCTTTATGAAAGAACTATCTGGGATGTAACCCTAGTATTGTGTCCCATGGATACCTTGCAAAATGTTGGCCTCGATAACTCCCTTTCCCCTGGTGGGAGGGGGTTGGGGGGAGGGGTATAGGTTAAAGCCATGCCCAGCAATTTCACCCCCACCCCCATAGAAGTGGGTGAGGAGGAGATCCGCGCCCACATCCAGGCGGTTTTTCTGGTAAGTCCCTGACATCGGGGTTTTTCCCGGCCTTCCTTTACAATGGTTAACTTTGTGGTTACTATTAAGTTATTAAACATTGGAGGACGTCCGTGAACGATACGAAGAAATTGGTGGAACTAGCCCTGGAAAAGATTCGTCCCATGCTGCAGCGTGATGGGGGCGATATTGAACTCGTTGAAGTGAACGACGGCGTGGTCAAAGTCCGTCTCACGGGGGCCTGCAAAGGCTGCCCCATGTCTCAGGTGACCCTGAAACAAGGGGTGGAAAAGCTGCTCCTGAAAGAAGTCCCGGGCCTGAAAGAGGTCCAGGCCGTTTAATGGCGTGGGTCGGCGGCCGGCACCCAATTTTCGTTCGGCCTGTCGGCCCCCCGATTTTTCCCCTCCGCCAGGTTTCTCCGCTGCCCCATCGACCCAAAAGCAAAAGAGTCCCGGCTCAAATATGCTTGACATCAGGGCATAACCCGCCATAATTAAAACACGTGGGGATGTAGCTCAGCTGGAAGAGCGCCTGCTTCGCATGCAGGAGGTCAGGGGTTCAAGTCCCCTCATCTCCACCACGTTTCCCAGGTTAACCCTTTGCTCTGTGAGAGGATTCGTGAGAGGTTTTCTCCGAGAGGGTCTCTTCTTGGAAACTTTTATCAAGTAGCTTTACCGTCTCCCTGAGTCCCTCCGGTTCCTTCCCTAAGTAGATCTCGGTAGTGCGGATATTTTTGTGCCGTAGCAACCGGGACACTCGTTTTAAGCTCACCTTCTCTTTATCAGCCAAGAGATTTGCCACAAAATGCCGCAGAGAGTGAAAACCGTAGTGCGGAACGCCAGCCTTCTTGCAGATGGATCTCATAATCTTAGGCCTGGCAAAATACTGCGTGCCGGTCTTCGGGTTGGGGAATACCCACTCTGAGTTCTCACGTCGCCGATAGAGATCCATGAACTGCTCGTGCAGCGTATCGCTCATGGGATAGTCGTCAGGTTCCAGGGACCCGCTTTTACGCTTTCTGGTCCAGAGGATGACCTTTTTATGCTCAAACAGAACGTCCTCCCAACGCATCCGGAGCACCTCACCGATCCGGCCCATGGTCAGGCAAACCACCAGAATGAACGGCCGCAGGTCACCGGCTGCCACCAGGATTCGCGCCACCTCATCTTCGGTAGGGACTGGCCGACGAGTCTTTTCTTCCGGCAGCTTCTCTATCAGCAGGCATGGGTTGGTGGGTACCATACCCCGGCGCCACGCCCAGTTGAATAGGGCTGACAGGTCTTTCAAGTGCCGGTTGTAATTGAAATTTGAATGCCTGGTCTTGAGGTATAATTCGATCAGGCTGGGGGTTATGTGGTGCAGGGGTAGGTTGTTATGAAATGTCAGGAAGCAGTCGTAGACATAGGCTTTATATTTATAGGTCTTCTTGGCATGTTTTCGCTTAGAGTTGGCGAGGTATTCAGCGGCGGCCCCTAAGAAGTCCATGTTCGATGGCGCTGGCGACAACTTCTTTTGTACTTCGCACTTGTGGGCTTCTTCTCCGGCCCGGGCGGCCTTCTTGGTGCTGAATCCTGCCCCTCCGTAGGTCTTCCCCAAATGCTCGAACCGGTATCGCCACTTCCCTGGCCGGTATTGCCATTGCGGCATGTATGACCTCCGGTAAGAATCTGAGGACTCTCAAGCCACCAGGGTAGACACCTCCCAGGCGGTGTTTTTCTTTATAAACCGTCTTTATGGAAATTTTCAAGAGGTCGGCAACCTCTTGGGGAGTCATCAGGGGCAGGGGTTCATCCATTCTCATAGACAGGACTCGAAAAATTCTTATGAGAAGGATAATATCCTGGTAGATACCCTTATGTCAAGAATAACTTTCCGTATGCGTGTATTTTTAGAAAATAATCATTCTGGGTTGGTACTTATGCCTGGCCATACTTACTGGCCATACTTAACTGATAGGGGTGCCCCGGCTTTCTGGGATTCCAGTTCCTCAGAATTTCACTAAAGTATCTATCTTCTGTTATGAATTATACTTATAAGCCATAAAGTATAATTTGTCAATCCTAAATGATAGCCTCGATAATTTCCGGGGCGAAGTACGTCTTTCCGTAAGAGGATTCTCCTGACTGCTTCAGTATCTCTACCTGTACCAGTTTTTCAACGTTTGCCTTGGCGCTACGGTAGGTTATTCCTAACAAATGCTGGACCTGGGGAATGGTCAACACGGGTGAGGCAAACAGGCTATCGATCAAACGCAGCAGCAAAACCGACCCCCGGACCTTCACCAATCGCTCCCGCCATTCTCTTTGCAGATCCTGCAGACGTTTCGCCCTGGCGCCGGCATCCCGGGCCTGTTCCGCCACCCCCTCAAGAAAAAATGCCACCCATTCCTGCCAGGCCCCTTTTTCGCTCACCCCCCGCAGCAGGTCGTAATATGCCTGCCGGTGCTGTTCGAAGAAAGCGCTGAGATAGAGGAGCGGCAAGGGCAGCAGGTCCCAGGTCACCAGCAGGAGTGTGACCAGGAGTCGGCCGATGCGGCCGTTGCCGTCAAGGAAGGGATGGATGGTTTCAAACTGGTAGTGGATGAAGGCCAGGCCCACCAAGGGGGGATAAATGTTGGCGGCATGGAGATATTTTTCGAAGGCATCCAGGGCCTCGTGCATTTCTGGCACGGGTGGGGGAACGAACTCTGCCTGGTTCAAGATGCAGCCTGGCCACCCGATCCAGTTCTGGCTCCGCCTAAACTCCCCAGGAGTAGCCCGATCGCCCCGCACCCCTTCCATCAAGATGCCGTGCAACTCCCGGATCAGCCGCAGGCTCACCGGCAGGGTCTTGAGCCGCTCCAACCCATATTCCATGGCCCGGACGTAATTGGTCACTTCCTTCACGTCAGACTCGGGCGGAACCGTCTTCAAACCGGCAAAGAGGGGCAACTGCCCCGCCTCATACGCATAGAGGTCGGTGAGGTCTGTCTGAGTACCCTCGATGCGGGATGACAGCACGGCCTCCCGGCGGATGAAGGGGCCGATGAGAAGTTGGGGGTTGGGCAGGGTGCGTCCGAGACCTGCAAGCTCCCCCAGGGCCCGGTCGGCCTCGGACAGAGTGCGCACCAGCCCTGAATCAAAGGCCAGTGCCGGGGGCAACGGCTGCGGCACGAAGGCCCAATAAGCCGTGTCCCCCTGCCCCACCTGCATTAGCCGTCCCCCCGGATTTTTTTGAAACTGATTAGGATTCATCGGCACCCTTCTTTGATCCAAATACAAGACTGTGTATTATTTTGAAAACCGATGTATCCCATGGATATTCGTTCTTTCTTGCCATCCATTTGCCCACCGTATCCTCAAATGCTCTGTCTTAGACCAAGCCATTCTTCTTCCCATTGCTCCCCCCAGACCCCTTATATCACGACTCTCTCATCCAACTGGTCCAGGACCAGATGACCCTGCCAATGATGATATTCGGTATTCTTGTCTTCTCAATGGCGATGGGATCATATTCTGGGTTATCCGAGACCAAGACCCAATGCTCGTCAGTCTGCTGCACTCGCTTGATGGCGCACCCCCCTTCTCTATCCAGTCGTACGGCAAATATGGCCTTCGGGGTGATTTGCGTTTCGGTGGGGTCGATGATGACGATGGACCCCGGGTGGATAGTAGGTTCCATGGAATCGGCATCTTTTCCTAATCGCACGGCCCGTAGATTATGTCCCAGGCGGTGCCCAAGTTCCTGGTTATAGACCCAGACCATGTCCGAGACATAATCACCGGGGATGGCCCCGGTGTAGCCGGCGGCGATATTGCCTTCAACCAGGGGAACTGCAGAATACTGTTCCGGCCGCAGCCCTTTCGGGACTTCCGGATATTCCCCCAAGACCGTGATGATGGGCTGCGCGGGATGAAAGGGAGGCGACTCTTCCCCGGTCAACAGGGAGTCTATGGATTTCCCGAATAGTTTTTTGATCATCATCAGGCTGTCAACCGATGGCCGGGATTCCCCCGATTTCCAGCGGGTAATGGCCCGCTGGACTCCCACCATCTCGTTGAAGTTCTTCTGATCCTTGATGCCCTTCTCCTCCATCAGCTTCTGAACCTGCTGGAGGAAGATCTCTAAAGAAAACATCTTCTTAGCCATAATTACCATCCTCGGCTAATTTTATACTTGACAATAGCCGTATGAGTTTATTATCTTTCCCTTGGGTTTAATTACCATATATGGAAAGGATAATCCAGAAAAAAATGAAGAATTTTGAGCAAGCCTGGCAAATAAAACGGTTTTTGGCTGAAAGGGGAGAAAGCATCTCTTCCCTTTCCCGCAAGCTCAATCGGCCTTTTGGCTCGGTGGCCAACAACATATACGGATATAGAGCCAATGCCCAGCTTCAGAGGGAGATCGCCGACTTTCTGGGAAAGCCGGTGGCGAAACTCTTTGGAGGCGCCGGCCCTGTGCGGGGATAGTTTGCGATGTTCGACAAACCAAATGAGTGGCATCTGTTTATGAACCAGACAGGTTGGCACTTGGCCTTGACCCCTACCGGCCTGGTGAAGCTCCAGCCTCCCCAGTCGGCGCCCCATGACCGCGCCAGGCTTAACCCGGGGATGTTGGGCGCATGGAAATGGTTGGCCCAAGATGGCAGGTTGAGGCCGGAATACCAGGCCCTTCCGGTTTATAAGGGACTTGGAAAATACTGAATTACCGTTTATAGTGTTTTCATATTGCAAAGGAGGAGGAACTGCATATGAAAACATCGACTTTGGATCGGAATGGGATATCAACAGATCTGGTGGGCTTGGTTTCGCGTTTGGTTGATTTGATTCCCTGGCCTGAGCGGCGGCGTGGGATGGGGGATGTGACACTGGTGTTACTGGACGGCAAGTATCGTGTAGCAGAGGATGTATTTGGCTGGGGTCGGTCCGTTGTGCAAGTTGGAATCAATGAATTCAAAACAGGCATTTCATGCGTGAATGACCTATCCATGCGGATCAAACCGAAAACAGAAGAGAAAAATCCAAAACTGCTTGTCGAAATACACAACATTATGGAACCACATAGTGAAGCGGATTCACATCTGCGTACAACCTTGCTGTACACGAATATGACAGCTAAAACAGTATACGATGCTCTGGTGGAGAAGGGATGGTCAGCAGAATCATTGCCGACCATGCGCACGATTTCCAACATCCTGCTCCGTCATAATTATAAATTACGCACCGTGGCGAAGACCAAGGTCCAAAAAAAACGGCAGAAACCGATGCCATCTTTGAAAACGTCTGGCAGATGAATGCTCTGGCGGATGCTGATCCAGAAACCATTAGAATCAGCATAGACACAAAGGCAACTGTCAATGTTGGTGAATATTCCAGAGGCGGTCGTTCGCGCGGCGTAGAAGCTGTCAAGGCACTGGATCATGATATGTGCCTCAAGGTGAAATTGGTTCCTGGCGGCATCCTGGAACCGGTTACTGGCAGGTCGTTTTTGTTTTTTGGCACCAGCTACAAAACCAGCGACTTCATTGTTGACGGCCTTCATCTCTGGTGGGAGGAGAGAAGGCAGGAGCTCTGCGGTCTGAAACAACTGGTCATCAATATGGATAACGGACCAGAATGCAGCGGACGCCGAACTCAATTTTTGCTCCGCTTGTCAGAATTCGCCGACATGACCGGACTTTGTGTCCGAATCATTTACTACCCCCCATATCACAGTAAATACAACAGTATTGAGCGCTATTGGGCTGGGCTTGAGAAGTCATGGAACGGATATTTGTTGGATACAGTGGATACTGTGATTAGAAGAGCGGGCAATTTTTTCTGGAAGGGTCTACGCACTATGACGCGACTGTTGGATGCAGCATATGAGAAAGGTGTTAAGGTTTGTGGCAACGAAAAATCAGAACTTGAACAACGATTGCAGCGATCCCCCGTTTTACACTGGTGGGATATAACAATTCATCCTAAAACGGTAATTTTGTAATTTCTATATCCCTTA
>JAHIKF010000181.1 GCA_018897875.1 Pseudomonadota bacterium
GAATAAGCGGCATCGAGATACATAGTGAGTACATTATTAAACAGAACTATTCTGATTGTCAAGATAATAATCTATTAAGCTTATTAATTTAGTGGCTACTTTATTTTCTCAAAATCACGAAACATTGTGTATATTCAATCATTTATATGATTAGTGGTCTGGAACATCCGTTTTAACCGGAAACTGAAAACCGAAAACGGAATTACGCCGCCTTGAGGATCCCCAAAACCTCGGCGAGGCTCGAAACGGCGGCCAGGAAATCCTGGGGGGTGTTGGCGGCCAGGGTCTTGAAGACCAGGCGCCGGGGATCGACGCCGGCATCGGCCAGCATCTCCCGGGCCCGCTCCACCCGCCACTGGGCGTGCAGGTTGCCCTCCTGGGACTTGCAGTTGTCCTGGTGACAGGCCAGCACCAGCACCCCGTCGGCCCCATAGGTGAAGGCCTTGAGGATATAATCGATGTCGATCTTGCCGGCGCAGGGCATCTTAAGGGGCGTGAAACCCAGGGGGAGGTTGACCGGGGCCAGCTTTATGGCGGCGTGGTAAGCCTCCCAGGCCGAATTCTTGCACATGAAGGCGATGATCCTCGGGGTGAGGCGAGGGTCCAGCGTCTCCAGGGCCGCCACCACCTGGTCGTCAGTGAAGTTGCGGATCTGGATGGCGTCATTGGGGCACTGGGAGGCGCAGACGCCGCACCCCTGGCAGGCCAGTTCGTTGATGATGGCCCGGTTGTCCCAGGTGACGGCCCCATGGGGGCAGACGCGGTGGCAGGTGAGGCACAGGACGCAGCTGCCCCGGTCCACGACAGACCGCCCTTGGGGGGCGATGGTGGTGCCCCGGCCCAGGAGTTGCTGCACTTCCACGATGGCGGCGTCGGTTTCGGCCAGGGCCTGGTCCAGGTCCATGAGCCCCCGCCCCGCTCCCACCACGTAAACGCCCCGGCGGTTGGTGATCACCGGCAGAAAACGCACGTTGTCCCCCTGGAGAAATCGC
This sequence comes from Pseudomonadota bacterium, assembly GCA_018897875.1. GTDB lineage: Bacteria > Desulfobacterota > Desulfobaccia > Desulfobaccales > 0-14-0-80-60-11 > 0-14-0-80-60-11. The sequence goes on from JAHIKF010000181.1 coordinate 993, forward strand.
CCGGGCCCGGGAAAGAGGTGCAGCACTTCGGCCAGGGCGGCGTTGTCGGCCGCGGGCCGGTAGACTTCGTCCAGCACCACCAGGTCGCAGGCGAGGGACTCGGCCTCGTGCATCACCGGATCAAAAAAGGAGAGGCGGGGGCGGTCATCGACCAGCGCCAGGGTGGGAAGCTGAGGCAGCTTGAAAACGATGAGCCCGGAACTCTGGGCTTGCCCCAGGGTGGCCTCCATATCCGGGGCCCCGACCTTGGCGTCCCGGATAAAGAGCATGACCTGGACGTTGTCCCGGGAGAGCAACCCGCGGGCGCTGCTCAGGGTGCGGCCCAGGGCCAGGGGGTGGCTGTCGCCCCCCAGGAAGGCCACCCTGAGGCGGGAGTCAGCCTCCGGGTTAAGGAGGGCGGGCTCCTCCGGGGCAGCCAGCAAGTCCTCCAGTTGGGACTGGGTGAGGATCCGGGGGTGGGATGCCGCCCCCGCCGCGGCCTCGCCCGGCGAAAGACTCAACTCCGGCGCCAGGATCATGGCCCCCACTTTTTCTTCCCGGACCTCCTGGGAGGTCTGGAGCCGCACCCGGAAATTTCCGGCACTGTCCAACACCTCCGCCAGGTGGGTCTGGGGCAGGAGCTGGATGGCAGAGTGGGACTGGACCCGGGTGATCAGATCTTGCAGCTCCGCCCCGAAGGGCTGGGCCGGAGCCGCGCCGGGGAGCAAGGGCGACAGCGCCGGGCCGGGATAAGCCTGAATGACCGGATAACCCAGATCGGCCAGATCCACGGCGGCTTTGAGGGCTGCAAAGGAGTCGCCCCACACCAGGACCCGGGAGGTCACCGGCAACTCCTGGGTGGTAATGGGCTGCGCCCGGGTGATCATGGAGGCGTTCACCCCGATGAGATGATGCGCCGTGATGCTGCAGGCCTTGGGGTCCGGGGAGCCCAAGGCCTCCTGGAGGTCCACCACCGAGATCAGCTCGGGGTTGACCTGCATAACCTCGGTCAACAACCGGAGGATGTGCCGGGCCCGGTGATGCGGGTCCAGGGCGGCCACCAGCACCGTGTGGGGCTGGTCGCGGTGCAGGAAGGCCCGCAACCGGCGTTCCAGTTCCTCCGGGGGAAGATTGGGATTGAGAGACAGAATCCGGCTGTTGGGCTGGCCCGCGGCCCAGAGCCCCAGCTTATAGTAGTCCAGCCCGCCGGCGGAGAGTTCGGGACCGTGGGCCAGGATGATGTCCAGTTGGCGTGCGATAGTCATGATTCTTTCACGTATCGGCTTACCTGGCGGGCCGCGGCCGCGGCCTGACTGATGCACCCGGCGATGTCCCGGGGGCCCTCCGCGGTGCCGGCCAGGAAGAGGCCCGGTTGAGAGGTTTGGGTGCGCTGCCCCGGGTCGGCGGCCTGAAAAAACCCGTCCGGGGTTAACTCCGCCTGGAGCAAGGCCGCCAGGGCGGGGTTGTCTTCGCCGGGGCCGATGCCCACGGATAACACCAGCAGGTCAAAGTCGGCTGTCGCCGGCTGGCCGGTGTCTTCCTCCAGGTAGCGGAGTTTGACGCGACCGTCGGGAGTCGCATGGAGGTCGCCGGGCAGAGCCCGCACCATCTTGACCTCCCGGCGCGCCTCGGCCTGGAACTGCGGGGACTGGCGGCCGGTCTCCTGGAGGTCCATGTAGAAGCTGGTGACTTCGGCCTCAGGCCACCGGTGTTTCAAAAGCCGGGCCAGCCTCAGGGTGTAGGCGCAGCAAACCTGGGAGCAATACGGATGCTCCTGGTCCCGGCTGCCGACGCACTGGATGAAGCCAATCCTCCGGGGCAACTCTGCACCCCGGCTACCCGGCCCCTTGCCGTTCCGCAGCATCTCTTCCAGCTCATAGCCGGCAACGACGTGGGGCAGGCGGCCGTACCCATAATGGGGCCGGCACCTGGGGTCGGAGGGGCGGTAACCCGTGGCCACGACCAGGGCCTTCGCGGTCAGCTCCAGGGTCTTCGCCGGCCGGGCCAGATCAATGGCCTTGGCCGTGGGCGGGCAGATCTGCTGACAGACATGGCAGGAGCCGTCCTGAAAATAGAGGCAGGCCCCGGGGTTTACCGCATACCGGGGGTGATTCTGGGTCACCGCGGTGGTGAGGATTGCCCCTTTGTCGGCCGCAGGGCATTCCTCGTAACAGAGCCCGCAGTCCACGCAGCCCTCGGGGTTGATCACTTCGGGCTGCTGCTTGACCACCAGGTGGAAGAGGCCGTTTTCTCGCGAGCACCCGGTCAGTTCGGCGTGGGGCAACAGGGTGATCCGGGATTCCTGGAAGAGGGCCTTCAGACGGTCGTCCACCAGGCAGGCCCCGCACTTCTGGCAGGCATCGGTGGCCTTGCAGCAGAAGTTAGCCGCCCGGCCCCCGAAGAACGGGGTCTTTTCCACCAGGGCCACTTCCTGCCCCAGGCGGGCCAGTTCCAGGGCGGCGCTGATCCCGGCAATGCCGCCGCCTAAAATTACCGCCGAAAATATTTTTGGGTTATCCATATTCATTTTATGTCGATAAGGTTCATCGCACTTTCCATCAGGGGGAAGAGGGAAAAAGGCGAAAAGGCGAAAAGGGAAAGCAGGAGAAACCCCCAATAGACCGAAAACCCTACCCGGTTGTGAGGCACGGCACGCCGTGCCCCTACGGGTGTGGATAGGTTAGACGGGGCTGCGTATGACCACATGATCTTTTTCCTTTTCCCCTCTTCGCCTTTTCCCCTTTATCCCCTCAGTTATAATTCCGCCGCCTCCAGGATCTGGGTGAACAAGTCCGTCCGCCCCTTGGCCTTCAGGTAGACGCCGTCCGCCAGCTTTTCTTGCCTGATCTGCCGGACCAGGCGGCCGGCGGCTTTAACCCCCATGGCTAAGATGTCCTCCGGCTCTTTTCCGGCCAGATCATTCACCAGGTCCGGGGGCAGGGAATAGACCTGGCGCGTTTGTCCGGCCGCGGCCTGGGCCACTTCATCGGCCCCCAGGACCTTGACGCTCACCAGCAGCTTGACGGGAGTTTCCGGGAGGTGTTCCCGGAACCGGCGCAGTTTGTCCAGATCAAAGACCGGGGGGGTGATGAAAAACTGGGCCCCCGCAGCCAGCTTCTTTTCGAACTTCATGAGCTGAGGGCCCAGGGGCTCAGCCTCGGGGATGACCACCGCGCCCAGGAAGAAGGCGGGGCTGCCCGTTAAGGCCAGGCCGGCGCTGTCATGGCCGTCCATGAGCCCGGCGGCGATTTGCAGCAGCTGCACCGAGTCGGCGTCATACACCGGCTTGGCCTGGGGGTGGTCCCCCAGGGTGACGTAATCGCCGCTCACCAGCAGGAGGTTGTTAAGCCCCAGGCTGGCGGCCCCCAACAGGTCGCTGGACAGGGCCAGGCGGTTGCGGTCCCGGCAGGTGAAGTGAACCAGCGCTTCGCCACCCGCCTCCTGGACCAGGCGAGCCGCGGCTATAGCCGATAGGCGCATCCTGGCGTGTTCGTTGTCCGGGAGGCTAAAGGCCGTCACCCGGCCGGCCAGCGCCTTTACCACGGCCAGCATCTCGTCCACGCCGGTGCCTTTGGGGGGTTTCAGTTCCACCACCACCGGAAAGGCGCCCGCTCCCAGGGTCTCCCGGAGCTTACTCATTGAGTCCGTATCTCCTCTTGTAGGCCGGGTGGATCACCGTTCCCGGGGTGGTAGTGCGGTCATGGGGATGGAGGGGCAGAATCTCCCTGAGGTTGTCCAGGCGTCCCTCCAGTTCCAGGCGGTGGTAGATCCGGCTCCAGGCGCACTCCTTTTCGGGGTCCACCTCGCAATGGCCGTTCACCGTGCCGCCGCAGGGGCCGTTGAGCAGGCCCTTGGGACACATGGTCACCGGGCAGATCCCGCCGGTAATCCCCAGGTAGCAGTTGTGGCAGGCCCGGCAGGCCTCGGTGTAGTAGCCCACCTCGTTGTTGACCCCGATAAAGGTGGTGTTCACCGCGGGGAAGACGGGTTGCAGGGAGCACAACTGATTAAGAAACTGCACCCCGGCGCCGCAGGCCATGGAAACGATGGCGTCGTAGTCGGCGGTGAAATCACACAGGGGCCGCAGGAATTCCAGGTCGCACTGGCGCTCCACGGTGATTTCACCGATTTCCAGGCGCTTGTCTTCCAGACCCAGGGATAGTCTCAGCTGGGAGGCCAGGAGTCCCACTTCTTTTTCACCCCCGGCCAGGCACACGGCCACGCAGGTGCCGCAGCCTACAATGAGGATCTTCTTGTAGGGGGCCAGCATGGCCTTGATTTCGGCAAAAGGTTTGCGTTCGGCAATAATCATGGTTGCACCATATTCTCCAGTTGCTCCACCGCGTCGGGGTGGAGGTGCTTGCCCCGGCGCAGGGGATTGGGCCCCAGGGTCTCCACCCGTTGGGTCATTTCTTTGACCGCGGCCACCCACTTGGGGGCATCGGACGCCGCAATCTCAAACATCTCCAGGCGGCCGCCCAGACCAATTTCGTCCAGCAGCAGCTTAGTGTACTCTATCCGTTCGCGGGCTCTGAGATTTCCTTCCAGGAAATGGCAGCTGCCGGCCTCTCACCCGCCCACGAAGATGGCGTCGGCCCCGGCCTCGAACCCCTTCAAAATGTGGATGATGTCGATGCGGCCGGTGCACAGGTATTTGATGATGCGCACCGTGGCCGGGTACTGCATCCGGGCCGAGCCCGCCATATCCGCCGCGGTGTAAGTGCAATACGTGCACACATAAGCCAATATCTTCGGAGTAAAATTCATTTCAAGTTCCTTATCTCCGTAGGGGCGGACCCATGTGTCCGCCCTATGTTGAGGGCGCACACACAGGTGCGCCCCTACATTACCAGCTCCTCACGATGCCGCTACATCCTCCGGCACTTCCTCCATCTCAATGGCGCCAATCTTGGAGAGGAACTGCTTATCCCGGTGGTGCATCACCTCGATGGCCTTGCGGGGACAGGCGCTGGCGCAGTTGCCGCAGCCGTGGCAGGCCGCCGGGTCGATGGTAATGACCCCCTCCGCCTGGTCCACCCGGGGCACCCCGTAGGGGCAGGTGCGCATGCAGGTGAGACAGATGATGCATTTCTGCGGGTCGACGTTGGCCACGGCGCCGCCCACGTACATATCCTCCTGGGCCAGTATGCCCAGGGCCCGGGCCGCCGCCCCCTGGGCCTGGGCGATGCTCTCGGCGGTATCCTTGGGGCTGTGGGCCAACCCGCAGAGAAAGATGCCGCTGCTGGCGAAGTCGAGCGGTCGCAGCTTCTGATGCGCTTCCATGAAGAAGCCGTCGGCATCTAAGGGCAGCTTGAAGAGTTGGGCGATCTCCCGGGAGACCGGATGGGGCCGGATGGCCGCGGACAGGGTCAGGTAGTCCGCCCTTAACTTGATGGGAACCTTGAGGTTTTGGTCAAAGACCGTGATCGTCAGACCCTCACCGTCGGCGGCCACCTCCGGCGGGCGCTCCGGCTCAAAGCGGATGAACTGCACCCCCAGGTCCCGGGCCTTTTTGTAGTAAATCTCCTTCAGGCCGTAGGTGCGGATATCCCGGTAGAGGATGAAGACCTGGGCCCGGGGCCGCATCTCCTTGAGTAGCAGGGCGTTTTTCACGGCGTCGCCACAGCAAACCCGGCTGCAGTACGGGTGCTCCGGCGAACGCGACCCCACGCACTGGATCATTACGCAGGTGGGTGCGTCCCCCACTTGATCGGGGTTATCCACCAGCAGGTTTTCCATCCCCACCTGGGTCATCACCCGGGGATGTTCCCCATAGAGATATTCCGTGGGCTGGTATTCCACCGCGCCGGTGGCGATCACCGCGGCGCCGTAGTGGATCTCCCACTGATTGTCGGGGAACTCCAGCTTGCTGCGGAAACTGCCCACGTGGCCCGAAAAACTGGTCATCCGGGCGTTGGGCCACCAGCTGATGTCAGGATGGTCCTCTACCTGGCGGATGAGTTTCTGCATATAGGGCTGGATGGCGTGCCCTTCC
>JAHIKF010000182.1 GCA_018897875.1 Pseudomonadota bacterium
AGAACCGTCGGAGCTTGTCCGTCCGTGATGTGGGAGGAGCCTGCACCGGCCAGGCTGCCAATGGCCGGTAATACCGATTAGCGACCGATAGGCAATTTTTATAGGAGGGGACCTATGTGTCCCCCCATGAGGGCAAACCCACAGGTGGGCCCCTACGTTTCGTCTCTATATTGTTGACCGCAACTCGGTATAAAAGGAGAATCGCCCACAATACGGTGCGTCCCGCGGAAAATAGAGAAAATTGCCGATTTTAGCCTTGCAAGTTTTGTAAGAGGAATTAATATTTCTTGATACGAGCTATTTTGGGAGAGTCATTCATGGGCGTTTGCCCCTCCCGTAAAACGTGAAAAGTCAGGTAGGGCGGGCGTCCTCGCCCGCCGCTCAACTGGATTGTTGGTGCGTAGAACGCACCCTACGAAAAAACTGTGCAGACCAGTTGCTCATGGGCCTTTGGCCCACCCAAAAGGCATGAATAAAATAGATCACCATTATGGCGGGCAGTGCCCGCCCTACATGGAGCACAACCGGGGCGGCTGTTTCACAGAAAACGGAAAACGGACCACAGAAAACTTTTCAAGGCAGGAGGAAGTACATGGCTGAAGATTTACTGGAAAAGGGTGCGATAATGCAGCGGGACAAGGAAACCTACGCCATTGCGCCCCATATTCCCGGCGGCATTATCACCGATTTCAACCTGCTGCGGCGTTTGGCCGACGTGGCGGAAAAATACGGCGTCAAGGCCGTGAAGCTCACCTCGGCCCAGCGCGTCGCCCTGGTGGGACTCAAGCTCGAAGACCTGGATCAGGTGTGGCAGGAACTGGGACTGGCGCCCGGGGCCGCCATCGGCCTGTGTGTGCGCTCCATCAAGATCTGCCCCGGCACCACCTTCTGCCGGATCGGCATGCAGGACGCGGTGGGGGTGGGGCTTAACCTCGACGAAAAGTATCACGGCATGCCCCTGCCCTTCAAGTTCAAGATCGGGGTCTCGGGCTGCCCCAACAACTGTTCCGAGTCCTGCATCAAAGACTTAGGGCTGGTGGGCGCGGCCAAGGGCTGGCGGGTACTGGCCGGCGGCTTCGCCTCGGGCCTCAAACCCCGCCTGGCGGACCTCATCGCCACCGACCTGACCGATGCCGAGGCCATCGGCCTGGCCCAGCGGGTGCTGGATTGGTACAAGCAAGCTGACAAGAAAAAGCGCCTGGGCCGGATCATCGACGACATCGGCCTGGCCGCGTTCAAGGCGGAATTGGGCCTGCCGGCGGAATGACGTAAATTTCCATCAGCTAACCGCTCCTCTGGCCGCGGCCCCGGGGCCGTTTAGAGCCAATCTGCGCTTAAAAAGGTAATTTCCTTTCGTAGGGTGCGTCTTACGCACCAAAAATGGCGCGTGAGACGCGCCCTACGAATTTTCGTGCCTTGGGAAACCATTCTCCGGACCTGAAAATACTTTTCTGAGAGCAACCAGGCATAAGACCTCAGCGAAAATTCCAAGGGCACCGGGGGTCGCCCCGGTGCTTCATAACCTGTTGGTAGGTTTTCCCCCTCGTCCCCAAGTTCCCGCTTGGGAGCGCTCCTGGCCATCAAACTCTGGCTTGACCTGTCTGATCTATCCCCAATTCCCCTTGCACAACCGCCTTGTATGCGTTATAATTTAAGATTAAGAAAATTACTGCCGGGAACTTGCCGCGGACCTCAGCCAGTAGAGCTAGATCGGCTGGGCCTTCTCCCTTGTCTTACCGGAATCCCTTGCATCTGATTTGGAAAGGTCTGTAATATCGGTGGCCCAGGCGTCCCGTCTGTGCCTTACCTGGTGTCGGGGTGCAGTGCGCATCCTACATCGCTGGTGCGTAGAACGCACCCTACGCCAAACGGTGCGCCGTGCGCACCCTACCTGGCTAGTGCAATTGTAGGGGCGGGTTTTAAACCCGCCCCTACCAGGCCCGGCCCGCCGTGCCCCTAAGCCTTTTTTGTACTTATCGGAGATCATATGAAAATTCGGGATGATTTACGCAACCTGGCCATCATCGCCCACGTTGACCATGGCAAGACCACCCTGGCGGATGCCATGCTCTGGCAGAGCGGCATCTTTCGGGAAAATGAAACGGTGGTGGAGCGGGTCATGGACAGTATGGACCTGGAGCGGGAAAAGGGCATTACTATCATGGCCAAGAACATGGCCATTACCTATAAGGGCGTCAAGATCAACATCGTCGATACCCCGGGACACGCCGATTTCGGCGGCGAAGTGGAGCGCACCCTGAACATGGTGGACGGCGTCCTGCTCCTGGTGGACGCTACCGAAGGGCCGCTGCCCCAGACCCGGTTTGTCCTGGGCAAGGCCCTGGAGCAGGGGCTGCCCTCCATTGTGGTCATCAACAAGATCGACCGGCCCGACCGCCGCATCCAGGAAGTCCTGAACGAAGTCTACGATCTGTTCATCGACCTGGACGCCACCGAGGAGCAGTTGGAATTCCCGGTGATCTACACCAACGCCAAGGCCGGCATCGCCCTCACCGACCCCGACGCCCCCGGCCAGGACCTGGTACCCCTGTTTGAGACGATTCTATCGGCCATCCCGGCCCCCACCTTTGACCCGGAGGCCCCTCTGCAGTTCCTGGTCACCAACCTGGATTACAGCGACTACGTGGGCTTGATCGCGGTGGGGAAAATCGTCAACGGGGCATTGCGCCAGGGGCATGAAGTGGTCCTGTTGAAGCGGGGTGAGGAGGCCGGCAAGGTTCACCTCAGCCAGGTTTACAGCTACGACGGCCTGGACCGGAACTCCCGGGAGGTCCTCGAGGCGGGAGATATCGCCGCGGTCGCCGGGGTGCCTGCCGCC
>JAHIKF010000183.1 GCA_018897875.1 Pseudomonadota bacterium
CCATCGGCACCCTGGCCGGCGGCATTGCCCACAATTTCAACAACCTGCTCATGAATATCATGGGCTTGACCAGATTGATCCTGGCCGGCATCGACAACGAGAACCCGGCCCAGGCCGACCTGAAGCTCATCGAGCAGGAGGTGGTGAAAGGCTCGGCGCTCACCAAGCAGTTGCTGTCCCTGGGCCGGGGCGGCATCTTTGCACCCAAACCCATCGACCTCAATACCCTCATAGATAAAACCGCCGGGCTGTTTTGCCGTACCCGGAGCGGGGTCACCATCACCCGGAAGCTGGCCCTGGATCTGCCCCCGGTGGAAGCGGACCCGGGTCAGCTGGAGCAGGTTATTCTCAACCTCCTGGTCAATGCCTGGCAGGCCATGTCCCGGCAGGGGGACATGACCCTGGCGAGTGAAGCCGTGACGCTGTCCGAGGCTTTCTGCGAGTCCTACAAGCGGCGGCCGGGCCGCTATGTCCACCTCAGCCTGACTGACACCGGCAAGGGTATGGATGAAGCCACGCTGGCCCGGATTTTCGAACCCTTTTTCACCACCAAGGACGTGGGCCAGGGCACGGGATTGGGGCTGGCTACCGTGTATGCTATTATCAAGCACCATCGGGGCATCATCCGGGTGGACAGCCAGCCGGGCCAGGGCACGACGTTCCATATATTTCTGCCGGTGTCCGCCAAGGCGGCGGTTGCCGAGCCAACCCGGGACGATGCGATCCTGCGAGGCTCAGGCACCGTTCTCCTGGTGGATGATGAGGACGGCATCAGAATGGTGGCCGGGAGGATTCTGCAGCAACTGGGGTACCAAGTCCTGTCGGCCGAAAACGGTCTCCGGGCCCTGGAGATTTACCGCCAGGAGCGGGACCGCATCGATTTGGTGATCCTGGATATGCTCATGCCCGGTATGGGAGGCGCCGAAACGTTTCAGGAGATGAAAGGGATCGACCCAGGGGTCCGGGTCTTGCTGTCCAGCGGCTATTCCCTGGATGGGGAAGCCCAACAGGCCATGGCGGCCGGGGCCCGGGGGTTCATTCAAAAGCCCTACCGCCTGGCGGTGCTGTCCCATAAAGTGGCGGAGATCCTCGGCACGTCCTGAGGCTCGCCGTCACCGGGCCAACGGTTGCGGACTTGCAACTTCCGGGATGATGATTAAGTTTAAAACCGATAAATAATCGAAGGGAGGTGCACGGTTAATGTTGCCTTTTAAGAAGATACTTTGTCCTACTGACTTCAGTGAACCTGCCTTCGTTGCACTGAAACGCGCCGAGGAACTGGCCCGGCATTTTGCGGCGGAATTAATCGTGGCGCATGTCATTCCTCCGTTGCCAGGCCCCCATTTGTTCCCCGACCCGCAAGCGTCTTTCAATTTTGACGTGCCCTTGTATCAGCAGGAACTGGCGATCAAGGCGGAGCAAATGCTCAAAGACCTGGTGTCCCATCATAAAGTGGCGACCCGGAACCTGGTGACCACCGGAGAAGCAGCCCCGGAAATCCTCCGGATCGCCCATCAGGAGCACGCCGACCTCATCGTCATTGCCTCCCACGGGCTGACGGGCTGGCGGCGGCTGGTCCATGGGTCCGTGGCCGAAAAAGTGGTGCGCCAGGCCACCTGCCCGGTCCTGAGCATCATGGCGCCACCCGAGGCGGAGCAGTGAGCCATCAAATGCCCGGTTGCGTATGGGCAGGACATGGGCCATAATGGACTATTATGAACTTTGTGGAGGAGGATGGTTATGACCAAGGTAGCGATTAACGGCATGGGACGGATTGGGAGAGCGGCTTTCAAAATCATTATGGACCGGCCCGAGTTGGAACTGGCGGCGGTCAACGATCTTATGGACCTGGATAACCTGGTCTACCTGCTGAATTATGACACCGTCTACGGCGTATATAAGCACCGCGTAGCCATCAGCGGTGACAAACTGGTGGTGAATGGTAAGTCCATTAAATTTCTGAGTGTTAAGGATCCGGCCCAACTGCCCTGGAAAGACCTGGGGGTGGAAATCGCCCTGGAGTGCACCGGGCTGTTCACTCAGTCCGAAGGACTGAGCAAGCATCTTACCGCCGGGGCTAAGTATGCGGTGCTGTCGGCCCCGCCCAAGGGAGGCCAGATCTGCACCATCGTCCATGGCGTCACCCAGCCGGGGGCCGAAGACCGGATGATCTCCTGCGCCTCCTGCACCACCAACTGCATCACCCCGGTGGTTGAGATCATGGGCCGGCGGATCGGTATTAAGAAGGCGGTCATGACTACCATCCACGCCTACACCTCTTCCCAGGCCATCGTCGACGGACCCAACAAGAAATTCCGGCGGGGCCGGGCCGGGGCGGCCAACCTGGTGCCCACTTCCACCGGGGCGGCGGTGGCCACCACCAACACCCTGCCCCAATACAAGGGGAAATTCGACGGCGTGGCGGTGCGCTGTCCCGTGCCCTCCGGCTCCCTGGCCGACATAGTGTTCGTGACCGAGCGGCCCACCACGGTGGAAGAGATCAACCAGATTTTTAAAGAAGAGGCCGACGGCCGCTATAAGGAAATCTTGGAATACACCGAGGACCCCATCGTCTCCTCCGATATCATCATGAACCCTCATGCGTCCATTTTCGACCCCAGCATGACCCTGGTGGTGGACGGCGACCTGGTCAAGGTCATGAGCTGGTACGATAACGAATGGGGCTACACCAATCAGATGATCCGGGAGGCCGTGCGCCTCGCCAAACAGGGGTAAGCCGCGGCCGGGGTCTGGCCCCGGCCTATCGCCTCAACTTCCCCCACCCCGCCGGCGAGGGGGAGGCGGGCGGCGGGAGAGGAAACCCCTTGAGGTTTACAGGACGTCACCACGGCACGCCTGGTCCCGGGAGCCGCGAGGAGGTTCGAACGCCGCCGGCGAGGGACCTCCGGCATCCGGGCCCGGGCGCCGGGGCTCAGGAAAACCCTCTTTACCCGCCAGGAGGTTTTCCATCGTTTGCGCTCCCTGGACCCCAAACTTCTTATGGAAGGAAGGTAATATGAAAATATTCACCCGAGATGAGCTGAGAACTCTCACCGCCGCGGCCCAGGCGCCGTGCGTGTCTATCTATATGCCCACCCACCGCCTGCCCACGGAAAATCAGCAAGATCGCACCCGGCTGAAGAATCTGATCCGCCAGGCCCAGGAATCCCTCCAGGCCTATGGCTTGCGCCCGGCGGAGGCGGAGTCTTTGCTGGAACCGGTCACCAAACTGCTGGAGGCCATCCCTTTCTGGAAAGACAAGCGGGACGGCCTGGCTCTGTTCATCTCTCCCGGCATGTTTCGCCGATACCAGTTGCCCACCGCGTTCGAGCCCCTGGTGGTGGTGGCCCACCGTTTCCACCTCAAGCCGCTCCTGGGCTTCCTGGGCGGCAATGAGTTCTTCGTCCTGGCCCTGAGCCAAAATGCGGTCAGGTTCTTCGAGGGGTCGCGTTTCGGCCTCAGCGCCATCGACGATCTGGAGGGGGTGCCCAAAAGCCTGGCCGACGCCCTGCAATACGATGAACTGATAAAGCAGCAGCAATTCCGCACCGGCATCGGGGTGGGCGGCGCCCGGGGAGAGCGGGCCGCCATGTTTCACGGCCAGAGCGCCGATGATGCGAAAGATAATATATTGCGGTACTTCCGCCAGATTGACCAGGGGCTGCAAGACTTCCTGCGGGAGGAACAGGCCCCCCTGGTCCTGGCCGGGGTGGAGTATCTGCTGCCCATCTACAAGGAGGCCAACACCTATCAGCACCTGCTGGGCGAGGGGATCACCGGCAATCCCGAAGGGGTGAGTCCCGATGACCTCCAACGGCAGGCCTGGGCCCTGGTGGAGCCGCACTTTCGGCAGGAGCAGGAGAAGGCCGCGGCCCGCTTTCGGCAACTGGCCGGTACCGGTAAAACTTCCCAGGACCCAAGGGAGATCGTGCCCGCGGCCTACCACGGCCGGGTGGAGTGCCTGTTCGTGGCGGTGGGCCGCCAGCAATGGGGAGACTACGACCCGGGCGCCAACGAGGTCGTCGTCCACCCGGAAGCCCAGCCCGGCAGCTTCGATCTCCTGGACCTGGCTGCCACCCAAACCCTGCTGCACGGCGGGGCGGTCTTTGCCGTCGACCCCGCCGAGGTGCCGGGAGAGGCGCTCCTGGCGGCGATCTTGCGCTATTAAGGCCAAAGCGGGGCTTCCCCAAGACGGCCGGCTGAGGGCGGGCCGGCCCGGCGGCCCTTACCAGGGTCAGTACGATTGCCGGACCCTAACGCCCTGGGGCGGGGCCATCGCCGCCTGGAGCCGGCAGGGCTGGGAGGCTTTCTGCTGCCTCGACAACGATGCCGCGGGCTACGCCGCCCGGAACGCCTTTAAGGTGCAGGCGCTAATAGGGAAAAAATGATCGGTGTGAGGACGCCAATTCCTTTTGGGTAAAGAGGCAGAGGAATGCACAGACCCTTTGCATAGATATCAAGAAATTATCACGACATGATGATGAGTTTTGGTAGTGGCAAATTATTTTTTGTTCCTCATAACCCTATTTCAGCTGAGATTCAGAAATACGTTGACAGGAGAAAATTACTGCTCAATGATTAAAGACCAACCGGTCTGTCTTTTTGGGAGTCTTGAAGTATGACGCTCAAAGAAAAAATTATTCATGAGTCCCTGCGGCAATTTTCCACCAAGGGCTTCATGAGCACCTCCATCAATGACATCCTGGAAGCGGTGGGGGCCTCCAAGGGGGGACTGTACAATCATTTCAAGAGCAAAGAAGACCTTTTCCTGGCATCCTTGAGCGAAGCCCGGAAGATCTGGCGCCAGAGAAATTTGGCCGGTTTGCACCAGTTGGAGCGACCCCTGGACAAGATTAGGAAGCTCCTGGAAAACTACCGGGATAACTACCTGGCCGACTCGGAAAACTTTCCCGGCGGCTGCATTTTTGTCAATCTGGCGGTGGAATTGAACGACCAGCAGCCGCACCTGGCCCGGGAGGTGAACGAAGGCTTTGAGAGGTTCAAGGGCATGATCCAGCGTCTGCTGGACCAGGAAAAGGCCGCCGGCAGACTGAAGGATGGCATTGATACGGGCCTGGTGGCCGAGATGATCTTCTCGGGCATTGTGGGCACCTGTGTCACCTACACCTCTGACAAGTCCAGGGAGCATCTGGATCACAACATCAAGGCCATTATCAATTACTTAAGCATGGTCAGCACCTAAAGGAGAAA
>JAHIKF010000184.1 GCA_018897875.1 Pseudomonadota bacterium
GATAATCTTTACGCTTTTCTGACTGCGTTTTAACCTCAAAGGGACTTTTTCGAGAGCTTTCCCCTAAAAATGGTCTTGTTGGATACTTGCAAGTCTTGATTTTTGAACTTTCCAATTGGTATCGCTCAATTTAGGTTCTATAGACATTTCTCCTGGCAACCCAGCCTATCCCCTCCTGCTTCAATTCCTCCCAGACTATTGTAGCCATTAGCGCGTCTCCCTTTTAACTCGCTTATTGTTCTTTATAAAGTCATGTAGGGTGCGCAATGCGCACCGAAATATTGCTGCTTCCCATAATCTAATGGTGCGCAGTGCGCACCCTACATGGACTATATGGTGCGTAGGACGCACCCTACAACTCACATCTTCACCAACCGCGCCAAAATCTCCTCCGGCGTAATCAAATGGCCGTCGATGCGGTTCAGGGTCTCCACCCGGGTCAAGCCCTGGTTGACTCGTTTCACTTCCCGGGACATCTGGCCCATATTGAGCTCCGGCACCAGCACCGCCCGGACCTGGCGCAGCAATGGCGTCAGCAGGCGCCGGGGGAAAGGCCACAGGGTGACGAGTTGCAGCAGCCCCGCCTTGATGCCCTGCTCTCTTGCTTCCTTAACGGCCCGCCTGGCCGACCGGGCCACCGACCCGTAGGCCACCACCAGGATTTCAGCGTCTTCGGTCAACTCCTTTTCGACCATGAGGATATCGTCGAAGTGCTGGGTGATCTTGCGGAAGAGGCGGTTCATGAACGGCACGATCTCATCGGGCCGTTCGGTGGGAAAGCCGTGGACGTCGTGGGTGAGGCCGGTGACGTGATAGCGGTAGCCGTCGCCGAAGATCCCCATGGGCGGCACCCCGCTGGCGGTATCGGCGTAGGGGACGTACCATTCCGGCGGCGCCGTGGGGCGCGGACGGTCCACCACTTCCACGGCCGCAGTCTCCGGCAGCACCACCTTTTCCCGGGTGTGGGCCACCACTTCATCGGTCAACAGAATTACCGGGGTGCGATATTTTTCCGACAGGTTAAAGGTGCGAACGGTCAGGTCGAAACAGTCCCGGGTGGTGGCCGCGGCCAGGACGATGATGGGGTGGTCGCCATGGGTGCCCCACCGGGCCTGCATCACGTCGCCCTGGCTAACGTGGGTGGGCAGCCCGGTGGAAGGACCACCCCGCATGACATTGACGATGACGCAGGGCACCTCCGCCATGCAGGCGAACCCCAGGTTTTCCTGCATCAGGGAAAACCCCGGGCCGCTGGTAGCGGTCATGGCCTTGACGCCGGCCAGCGAGGCCCCGATCACCGCCCCCAGGGAGGCGATCTCATCCTCCATCTGGATGAAGGTGCCGCCCACCGCAGGGAGACGGTAGGACATGACCTCGCTGATCTCCGTGGCCGGAGTGATGGGGTAGCCGGCAAAAAACCGGCAACCCGCGGCCAGCGCCCCTTCCACCACCGCTTCGTTGCCTTGGAGGAGTTTTGTACGGCCCTGGTTGAGGTTTGCAGTCAACGTCCGTTCTCCCTGATAGAAAAATTTTTTCATCTCAGGCCAGTAAGCACTTGATCAGTTTTTCTCCGTAGGGGGGGGACCTGTGTGTCCCCCCTCTCAGGGCGCACACACGGGTGCGCCCCTACGTGTGATTACTAATAGTTATGAGCTCAACTGGTTATCATTTCGCCGCATCTTCAACGGGCTTTTCCACTTCCCGGACGCAGATGGCAAAATCCGGGCAGTGCAGCTCGCACCACCGGCAGCCGGTACACCTTTCGGCTTTATCCACCACCGGGGCGCCCTCGGCATCCAGGCTGAGGCATTGCCGGGGGCAGAAGGCAGCGCAGATGCCGCAGGACTTGCACCAGTCCCGGTAGATGTTGATCCGGTATTCCGGGTGCGGTTTTTCCTCCGGGAGGTCCGCCGGGGGCGGGGTACCGAGTCCCAATCCCTGGTTGTCGTGGTCGGAGGCGCCGTCGTGATTCATGAATTATTCACCGTCGTGACGATCACGCCGCTATTATCTGCACAAAGATGTGAGCGGCATACAAAAAAGCCAGGACAAAGGCGCCGAGGCTCATCCAGCGCAGCGCTTTCTTCTGAGGCCGGTACATCATCTCGGCGGCGGCGATGCCGGTCATGATGACTGCCATCACCCCGGTGCCCACGTGTTTGGCCGACACCACCTGCAACAAAGGGGCCTTGACATAGAGCAGACCCATGAGGCCCAGGATCCCCAGATTGATCAGGTTGCTGCCGAAGAGATTGCCCACCGCCAGATCCACCGCTCCCAGGCGCAGGGCGCTCAAGGTAACCACCAACTCCGGCAGGGAAGTGGCCGCGGCCACGAAGATGGTGCCCACCATGGACTGTTCCCACCCCATGACCACCGCGATCCGGGCCGCGACCTGGGGCAAAAAAATGCCGGCCGCCACCACCACCAGGGCGGAGAGGGCGAATTTGCCGGCTGCGACCCCCAGGCTGACGTCTTCATAGAGCAGAGTCTCTTCATGCTCTGCCAAGTAAGCCTTGCGGTCCCGCCGCTGATAACGGAACAGCGAGCGCATGGCTGCCAGGTAGCAGAGAATCAAGATCGGGCTGCTCAAGTCCACATGGCCCAGGGTGAGGCCGGTCAACGGCGGCGTGGCGATCAAACCCATAAGCGCCACCCCCAGCATCACCACCACGAAACAAGCAGCCAGCAAATGGCCGCGATGGGCGGCGGTGAGCACCGGTCCCGGCGGGTGAAACAGGTCAACCACCGCCAGGATCAACAGGTTGAACATGCAGCTCCCCAGGAGGTCTCCCACGGTAAGGTCCGGCGCCTCCACCCAAAAGACCGCACTCATGCCGGTGGCCATCTCCGGCAGGGAGGTCACCGCCGCCAACAGCACCAGGCCCAGCCAGGTGCGGCCCATCCCGGTCTTTTCCGCCAGCACGTCCCCGTGTTTGGACAGCTGAGAGCCCGCCACGGTGATCGTCCCGGCAACCAGGAAAAACTGCAGCCACACACTCCAACCGGTCACGAATCTACCCCCTTTGGCGCTTCAGAAAATTGCGCAGCAGGCTGAGGCCCTCGGTGGTAAGGATCGACTCGGGGTGGAATTGAACCCCATACACCGCCAACTCCCGGTGACGCAACCCCATGATCTCCCCCACCGCGGTTTGCGCCGACACCGCCAGGGTCTCCGGCAGGCTCTCCCGTTCCACGATGAGGGAGTGGTAGCGGGTCGCCTCAAAAGGCGACGGCAGGCCATAAAACAGGTCCTTGCCGTCGTGGTAGATGAGGGAGGTCTTGCCGTGCATCAGGCGTGGGGCCCGGATGACGTTGCCCCCAAACGCCGCGCCGATGGCCTGATGGCCCAGGCAAACTCCCAGGATGGGGATCTTCCCGGCAAAATGGCGGATGGCCGCGACCGATATCCCCGCCTCATTGGGAGAACAGGGACCGGGGGAAATCACCAGGCGGCTGGGCCGGTTCGCCTCCAGGCCCGCCAGGTCGATCTGATCGTTGCGAAAGACCCGCACTTCCTCCCCCAACTGGCCGAAATACTGCACCAGGTTATAGGTGAAGGAATCGTAATTATCTATCATCACTAACATATTCGCCTCAGTGAGCAGTGAGCAGGGAGCCGAAAAACCTAACTGCTGACTGCCAACCGCTTACAGATTATGGGTGAAAATCAAATTATCTTTCTTGCCAACCTGTTTCAAGTAAACAATAAATATGAAGATAGAGGGCATGCTGTGCACGCCGGCTATTAAGGACTCATATATTCATTTAAGCAGGCCCATAAAGAACTGCTTACTGCTTACCGCTCACTGCTTACTGCTCACTGCTCACTCACATCAACCCTTCCTCGGCCCGGTCCAACGCTCGCATCAGGGCCTTCCCCTTGTTTACCGTTTCTTCGAACTCGGTGGGCGGGTCCGAATCCGCCACGATGCCGGCCCCCACCTGGAGATAGACCTGGTCCTGGTGGACGGTGAAGCTCCGGATGGTGATGCAAAAATCCAGGTTGCCGCTGAAGCTGAGGTAACCCACCGCCCCGGCGTAGGGGCCCCGGCGGGTGGGCTCCAACTCCTCGATGATCTCCATGGCCCGCACCTTGGGGGCCCCGGCAACGGTGCCGGCGGGAAAGGTGGACTTGAGCAGATCAATGCCGTCATGTTCCGGAGCCAGCTCCCCTTCCACCTGGGACACGATGTGCATGACATGCGAGTAGCGTTCGATGGAAAAGAGTTCCGGCACGCGCACGCTGCCGATCTTGGCCACCCGGCCCACGTCGTTGCGCCCCAGATCCACCAGCATCAGGTGCTCGGCCCGCTCCTTGGGGTCGGCCAACAGTTCCGCTTCCAGGGCCTGGTCTTCTGAGGGCGTGGCGCCCCGGGGCCGGGTGCCGGCGATGGGCCGGTAGCTTACCTGCCCGTCCTCCAGGCGCACCAGGATTTCCGGCGACGCCCCCACCAGCTTCATGTCGCCCTGGTCCAGGTAGAACATGTACGGCGACGGGTTGATCAGGCGCAGGGCCCGGTAGAGGTCAAAGGGGTCGTGACGCAGCTGGGTTACAAAACACTGGGACAGCACCACCTGGATGACGTCCCCGGCCACGATGTACTCCTTGGCCCGGCGCACCATGTCTTCGAAGCGCGATTGCGACAGGTTGGAGGTCAGGGGCGGCCGCGGCGTCGGCGGCAGGGCCGCGCCCAGGGGCACCGGCTGGCGCAGGCGCTCGACGAGCACGTCGATGGCCGCCACCGCCCGGTCGTATTGCTCCTGAAGGGGCATGGCCGGGTCCAGGTGCACCAGGGTCAGGATCTTGATGGTCTGGCGCAGGTTGTCGAAGATTAACACATTGTCCGCCAGCATCAACCGGGCCTCGGGCATGGCGATGGGGGGATTGAGGGACGGCAGCCTCTCGATGTAGCGCACCATGTCGTAGCCTAAATACCCCACCAGCCCGCCCCAGAACCGGGGCAGCCCCGGGGTGGCCACCGGGATGAACTCGGCCATCAGGCGCCGCAGGTGCTCAAAAGGGTCGGCCCCGGGGTCCAGGGTCTCCTGACGGCCGTGGCGGTGGATGACCGTTTTGCCGCCCTCCACCTGGAACATCAGCGACGGGTTGAGGCCCAGAAAACTGAAGCGGCCCCACTTCTCGCCGCCTTCGACGCTCTCCAACAGAAAGGAACACCCCTCGCCCCGCAACTTCTTATAGGCCGACACCGGGGTCTCCAAATCCCCCAGGATCTCGCGATAGACCGGGATCAGGTTGCCCTGCCGGGCCATGTCGGCAAACGTCTCAAAATCCGGATAAACCATGCCTGCTCCGTTTGGTTAATGTCATTAATTATTACCGCAGATGAACGCCGATAAACACCGATAAATCCAATTTTTTTATCTGCGTGCATCGGCGTGCATCGGCGGTGAATAAAAAAAGCCGGGGCTCCTAAGGGCCACGGCTTTTTCCGCCTGCAAAAACCGGAGCCCCTCTCGTGAGGGGCCCCGAACATCTCATACCTGCCGGTGGACGTACCTCACGAGCCCGCCATCACGCGCCACCAGCACCAGTTGATTTCTGCTTTAAGGTTCCGCTCCATTTTTCTGCCTTTTATACTGTATAATAAAACCATCTGGTTATGTCAATGATTTTTCAGTATCGGCTCGCGGACAAGAAATGAACGCTCTTAAAGGAGATGGATAATGATTTTTCACGTAACCCTTGAACCGGATGAAGACGGCTGGATAGTGGCTGAATGTCCGGCTTTGCCCGGCTGTGTTTCCCAGGGGCGAGATGAGAAAGAAGCTTTGGAAAACATTAAGGAGGCTATTACTGCCTGGCTCTGGGCAGAGGATCAAAAAGCCCTAATCGCCATCCCGCCGAAACCGGGCCGATGCCCTATTGTGGTTTCGGTCTGACCTATGGGAAAACTTATTCCACTCGTTCCCAAGTTGCACTTGGGAACGACAGTGAATGCCAAGCTAAGCTTGGATAGTAAAAGCGTTCCCAAGCGCAGCTTGGGAACGAGGATAGAAAGCGGGTTGGGTTTCCTTGGGTCAGGTAGGCAGTCACTTGGTTATGGTGAAACCGGGAATCCGGGTAAACCTATCCATCCCCCAACATAAAGAACTATCAGTGGGAACCCTGCGCGCTCTTATTCGCCATGCCGGCTTGACCGTGGAAGAGTTTTTAGAACTACTCTAATCCTAATTTTTCTCAGCGCGCCTAGCCCGGATGGTCTTAGCCCGGGCCTCCAGGGGTGAAGCTTCCGCGCCCCGCCCCATTTTCTTTAACAAAGCCGCATAGTTTTCCAGACAGGTAGCTACAAGGGGGTGCTCCAGCCCCAGGGATTTTTCCCAAATGGCCAGGGCCCGCTTATACAACGGCTCCGCCTCCCCACACTTCCCCTGGGAATCATAGAGTCCTGCCAGGTTGTTGAGGCTGGTGGCTACGTTTGGATGCTCCGCCCCCAGGGCCTTTTCATATATTTTCAGGGCCCGCCGATACAGGGGTTCCGCCCTCCCGTACTCCCCCTGGGCCTGGTAGAGCAATGCCAGGTTGTTGAGGTTGACAGCCACGTTGGGGTGCTCCGGCCCCAGGGCCTTTTCTGCAATCGCCAGTGACCGTTGGTAGAGTGGCTCCGCCTCATCATATTTCCCCTGGGACCGGTAGAGTTCTGCCAGGTTGTTGAGGCTGGTGGCCACGTATGGATGCTCCAGCCCCAGGGCCTTTTCCCTGATGGACAGAGACCGTTTATATAGGGGCTCCGCCTCCCCATACTTCCGCTGGGAATCATATAGTGATGCCAGGTTGTTGAGGCTAACGCTCACGTCCGGGTGCTCTGGCCCCAAGGCCCTTTCTTCAATCGCCAGTGACCGCTGGTAGAGCGGCTCCGCCTGGGAATACTTCCCCTGAGCCTTGTTTAGCAGGGCCAGGTTGTTGAGGCTGGTGGCGACGTCCGGGTGCTCCGGCCCCAGGGCCTTTTCCCGAATCGCCAGGGCGCGTTGGTGGAGGGGTTCCGCCTGGGAATACTTACCCTGGGCCTGGTATAGCGCGGCCAGGTTGTTGAGGCTGGTAGACACGTCCGGGTGCTCCGGCAGCAAGGTCTTTTCTTTTATTGCCAGGGCTTGTTTAAAAAGTGACTCCGACTCCCCGTACTTCCCTTGGGCATGGTACATTAATGCCAAGTTGTTGAGGCTGTTAGCCACGTGCGGGTGCTCTGGCCCTAGGGCCTTTTCCCTGATGGCCAGGGCTTGTTTAAAAAGTGGCTCCGACTCCTCGTACTTCCCCTGGGCTTGGTATAGTAATGCCAGGTTGTTGAGGCAGATAGCTACATAGAGGTGTTCTGGCCCTTCAATTTTCTCGTTAATGACCAGGGCCCGCTTATAAAGCGGCTCTGCAACACCGTACTTCCCCTGGGCCCGATACAGTTCTGCTAGGTTGTTGAGGCTCTGGGCCACGTCCGGGTGCTCCGGATTAAGAGATTGCTCCCTGAGTTCCAGTGCCCGTTTAAGAAGTTTCTCACTTTCCTGATAATGCCCTAAAGAATAAGTCAACTTACCTGCCGCATTCAGGTAACCGGGATTGTCCGGCTGGAGTTGCACTGCCTGGCGGTAGTATTTATCCGCCTGGCCATAATCGATGCGGCCCTCCGCCAGCACCCCCAACTGGTAGGCCGCTTCCGCCGCCTGTTTGGTGCCTTTCTCTGCCTGCTCAGTGCATTTCTCTAAGGCTTGCCGGAACAACCCCTCGGCCGCACCCACGTCCCCTTGGGCTAAAGCCTTCCGGGCCCGCTCCAACTGCTCCGGCGGAAAGTCCCGTTTAAAATCGTCAATCGCCTTGGAGGCCTCCGCCAGCCTGTCCTTCTGCTCTTCGTAGGCCTTTTGTAGGTTGTCAAACTTGGCTTTAATGGCCGCCAGTTCTTTATTGAACAGGGCGCGTTGCTCCGGGTCGGCCTGGGCAATTTTATCGAGGATATCCTGGTTACGTTCTTTAAGAAGTTTTTCGAATTGTCCGAGGGGGAAATCTTTATTGATGATTGTGATATCTCTGCCGGCGATGACATCCCGGCCAGCGACAATCCCGCTGACGGGCTGCTTTATATCAGAGATGGGTGGCTTGGATAAATGGAGGTAAAGGACCCAGGCTCCTCCCACAATGGTAGCCACCCCGCCTCCAACCAGGGCTACGATGCCCCGGTTGTCGGGGTTGGAGAGCCATTTCCATAATTGATCGAGTTCTCCCATGAAACCCCGGTTCTTTCTACTCTGTTCTAAAAAATCTTATTTCATAATACTGATTAACCTTAGATTCAGCAATCTTTATCTATTTATTTCTCAAGCGGCCCCAGACAATGCAAAAGTTCCCGGTGCAACACTCCATTACTCGCCACAATATTGGCCGAGTAAATATCGTAGTCGTCACCGTCAAAAGTCGTAATCTTGCCCCCGGCCTCGGTGACGATGAGGAGGCCGGCGGCGGTGTCCCAGGGTTTGAGGTTTTCTTCGTAAAAGCCGTCCAGGCGGCCGCAGGCGACGTAGGCCAGGTCCAGGGCGGCGGAGCCGCCCCGGCGCAGCCCCTGGACCATTCCCAGCAGACGCCCCAGACGGGCCAGGGTCTCGGGCACCCGTGCCCTGATGTCATAGGGAAAGCCCGTGGCGATGAGGGCCCGGGACATGTGCGCCGTCTCGGATACCCGGATGGGCGTGCCGTTGAGGCTGGCCCCCGCCCCTCTTCTCGCCTCGAAGAGTTCATCCCGCAGGGGGTCGTAGATCACCCCGTATTCCAGGACGCCGTCGGCCTCGCACGCGATGGAGACGCAAAACGCCGGATAGCCGTGGGTGAAATTCACCGTGCCGTCCAGGGGGTCGATGATCCAGCGGCAGGCGGGACGCAAGGGATCGCTCTCCCAGGCCAGGCCGGGGTGACTGATTCCCGGGACAGCCCGGGGCGGCGGCTCCAGACCCCCCTCCCCTGCCCTCTCCTCGGCCAGAAACCCGTGGTCCGGGAAGGCCTGGCGAATCATCCCGATGATGATTTCCTGGCACTGGAAATCGGTCTCGGTCACCGGGTCGATGGCCCCTTTCATGGTGATCTCATGGGGTTGGTGGTAGTTCTGGCGCATCACCGCTCCGGCGGCCAGGGCGGCTTGCCGCCCGATCTGGGCGATTTTATCCGGCATGGGTTTGATTCCTTGCCTTCCAGGCAGGTTCATGGCGATTGAAGACAATTGGGGATGGTGCATAAGACGCACCCTACGCAAAAACCGGCTTTTTAATTCTCGTTCCCAAGCTCCTGCTTGGGAACGCTATCTTTTTGCCCCAGCTCGGCTGGGGCACCTCATCGGCTGCGAGCAGGAAAATACTATCCATTACCTGATTCGCCAAGCGGAGCTTGGCGTCCAAGGGGGTCCCCAAGCAGGAGCTTGGGAACCAGAAAAAGCGCCAAGCTTTGGTTCCCAAGTACAACTTGGGAACCAGAGTGACCAGAGTGGGTTATTATTTCTCCGGCCCCACCGTCAGCAGCTGAAATCCGCTCTTCGGGTCTTTCCGGCGCCGGGCCTCGATCTCCAAAATCTCCAGCAGGACCACCTCGCCCACCAGCCAGACGTCCACCCCGGCCCGGGTGCAGCCCACGGTGGCCCGGCCTTCCCGGCCGGCGGCGGCGTGCATGTGGAGCACCGGAGCGCCCTCCTCGTCGGCGATCAGGGTCCCCAGGGCCAGGACCTCATGGGAGCCGCTGAGCATGTGGACCAGGGGCACCACCGCGTCAGCGCGGTTTGCATCCGGACCCACCACCACCTGGCTGCCGCTGGCGGAACCGCCCAGGTAGAAGGCCAGGGCGTGCGCCAGATGGTGGTCCCGGGCGAAGGCCTCCAGGGTATCGTTCAGGCGCTCCCCATCCTCCAGTCTCAAGACAAAGACCCGCCCCATCCTGCCTTCAGTGTATTGCATGCTGTCTCCCTTGAAATGAAAGCCATCTTTTGTGGGGGCCAGCGCCAGGTGCCGGCCCGTGATGCGGGCGGACACACAGGTCCGCCCCTAGTGTGGCGATCCTCAATGAGTACGGTATTAAAGACCAAGAATGAGCACCCCCCTTTTCTAAAGGGGGGGAGGGGGGATTACAAATAACTCCCTGATAATCCCCCTAAATCCCCCTTTAAAAAAGGGGGACTTTAAAAAGGCTTCCGGAAAATCACCGCCAAATATTTATCATAAAAATTACGGAACCTAACACTATGAGTATCTCATCCACGCCAACCCGTATCAGCCTTGAACCATCTCCTAAGCCCTCACTTCTTCTTGCCCTTGGCGCTCGCCGCTTTTTTGGGGGCAGCCTTGGCGTGGACCGGAGCCGTGGCCGGGGTCAGGGGCGTAAACAGGTTGACCGTGAGCAGGCCGATAAAGAAGCCCCCCAGGTGGGCCATCCAGGCCACGGCGCCGCCGTTCTTGAGGCCGTAGAACTGCAGCGCCAGCCACAGCCCCAGCCAGACAAAGGCGGGAATGTACACCGTCTCCGGGCGCAGCCGCCAGAAAACCACGGTGCAGATGGGCGACTTGGGCAGCCGGATCAGGTACCCCCCCAGAACCCCGGCGATGGCGCCGCTGGCGCCGATCATGGGCACGGCCAGGCTGGAGGCCGCCAGCACGTGGAAGATGCAGGCAAAAAAGCCGCAGAACAGGTAAAAGCCCAGAAACCGAAAGGGTCCCAAGTCATCCTCCAGGGCTTCCCCAAAGACCCAGAGGAACCACATGTTGCCGATGAGGTGGACCCACCCGGCGTGGAGGAAGAGGGAACTGAACATGGTGGGCAGCAGCCCCACGGATTGGCTGAGGCTCAAGACCTTGAGCCGGCTCAACTTGGCGGCCACCGCCCCCTTTTTATAAAAAAGGTCCGTGGACGCATCGGGTCCGATGTGGAGTTGATAGAGAAAAATCGCCAGGTTGACGGCGATCAGCCCCAGGGTGACCCAGGGCCACCGGTGTTTGGCCGGCGCCCCGCGGATGGGAATCATGCGGCGGCTCCGGGGTCTAACCCCTGGGGCCCGGTCCCCAGGAGGACAACCCGGCCCGGCTGACGTGGCGCACTGCAGCTGGCGTAGGACACCATAAATTTCGGCTCACGGTTCCCGTTGATGGCGGCGGGTCCCTAAACGGCACGGATAATTGTAAGCGTTCAGCAGTCAGCTATCAGCTATCAGCAAAAACCAGGACTTATCAAACCCGGTCGATAACGATTGATTTACTATAATAATACAACCAATTGTTTTAATTCATAAAGCTGACCACTAAACGCTGATAGCTGAACGCTTAAGGATAATCCTCCGGCCCTGGCCCGCAACCCCGCGCATTGTATCTTAATGCCCGCGGCCTGTCCAGAGCCGGAAAGTGCGGAGGTTGACAAGGAGGGTAGTTTCGAATAAATAGAATACATGGTGCGGACGAAAAGGAAATTGCACATCCGGACTTTTGGCTGCCAGATGAACGTGGCCGATTCCGAATTGATGGCCCAGATTTTGGGGGAGGAGTACGACCTGACGGCCCGGGCCGAGGACGCCGACCTCTACCTGATCAACACCTGCGCCATCCGCCGCAAATCCGAGGAGAAGGTTAAAAGCCTCCTGGGCAGTTTAAAGCCGCTGAAGCGGGAGCGCCCCCAGCTCATCCTGGGCGTCGGGGGCTGCGTGGCCCAGCAGGAAGGCGAGCGGTTGCTGGCTTTCGCCCCCCATCTTAACCTGGTGTTCGGCACCAAGGGCATTTACCGGCTGCCGGAATTGGTGCACCGGGCCACCCGGGGCGAACGGGTGGTGGAAGTGGCCCTGGAAAAGGATTTGCCGGATCTGCCCCAACGTTTGTGGTCGCCGGGGACCTTCCAGACCATGGTAACCATCATGCGGGGCTGCGACAATTACTGTTCCTTCTGCGTGGTACCCTATGTGCGGGGACGGGAGACCAGCCGGGAGCCCGGGGCCATTGTGGACGAAGTCGCGGCGTTTGTCGCCGCCGGCGGCCTGGAAGTGACTCTCCTGGGCCAGAACGTCAATTCCTACGGCCGGGGCTTGGGCGAGACCGTAACTTTTTCCCAGCTGCTGCGGCGCCTCGACGCCCTGCCGGGCCTGAGCCGGCTGCGGTTCGCCACCTCTCACCCCCGGGACCTGTCGCCGGATCTGATCACCGCCTTGGGCGAACTCAACTCCCTGTGCGAACACCTGCACCTGCCGGTGCAATCCGGCGCTAACCGGGTCCTGGAGCGGATGAATCGGGGTTACACCCGGGAACACTACCTGGAAAAGGTGGCGGCACTCAAGTCCGCCTGCCCCGGCATCGCCTTGTCCACCGATCTGATTGTGGGCTTTCCCGGGGAAACGGAGGCTGACTTCCTCCAAACCCTTGACCTCATGGGGGAGGCTGGATTCGACCAGGCCTTCTCCTTTAAATATTCCCCTCGCCCCCAGACGCGGGCGGCGACATTTCCCGATCAGGTGCCGGAAGACGTCAAGGCGGAGCGCCTGGCACGCCTGCAAGCCCTGCAGAATGAACTTACCCGGAAGGCCCATGCCCGCTTGGTGGGGCAGATTCATGAGGTCCTGGTGGAAGGCCGGAGCAAGCGCTCCCCCCAGGAGTGGTGCGGGCGGCTCCGCACCAACCAGGTCGTCAACTTCATCGGACCCCGGGAATTGCTGGGACGTCTGGCCCGGGTCGCCATAACCGAGGCTCACCCCCATTCCCTGAAAGGCCGGTGGGTCGAGGGTTCGTCCACCTGTAACCGTGCGGCGGAACGCCTGAGGACATCCCCAAGGGAGGTATCATGCTCAGAGAGATGACGGTTTCCGGGTTGACCATCGACCCCTTCACCAACAGTCCCATCATGATCCTCAAAGATGTGGACTCGGACAAGGCGGTCCCCATCTGGATCGGGTTGCTGGAAGCCACCGCCATCGCCAGTGAGTTGGAGAACATCAAGTTCTCCCGCCCCATGACCCATGACCTGTTGAAAAACATCATGGAGCTCATGGAGACGACGGTGACCAAGGTAGAGGTCTGCGACCTGAGGGACAACACGTATTTCGCCCTGATCTATATCATCCGGGAAGGCCATGAAGTGAGCATCGACGCCCGGCCCAGCGACGCCATCGCCATCGCCCTGCGCACCAAGGCCCCCATCTTTGTGGCTGACGTGGTGATTCAAAAAGCCCGGCGAGTGGACCTGTCCGCCAAAGAGGCCATCACCACCGAGGACGCCAAAAAGTGGACCGAGGTGCTGGAAGGCCTGGACCCGGATGATTTCGGCAAGTATAAGATGTAAAGACAGTTTTCTGTTTTCCGTTTTCTGTTTTCTGTTTTCTGTAAGTGACCCAAGCGGGATAGCGCATTTTCTGAATATATCTGCCATGACCGGAAACCTGTAACCGCGGGTGGACCATCTTTAGAAACAATTAATTTTAATCCTGCCCTTAACCACAGGAAACAGAAAACGGGCTTTTATGATAGACCTCCATACCCACACCCTGTATAGCGACGGCGAGCTGATTCCGACGGAGCTCTGGCGCCGGGCCCAGGTAAAGGGCTACCGCTTTCTCGCCATTACCGACCACGTGGATGCCTCCAACTTCGAGGTGGTCTTTGCGCGGCTCAAAACCGCGGCCTTGAGCCTCAACCGGGGCGACTACCCGGTGCTCATCCCCGGCCTGGAGTTCACCCACCTGCCCCCGGCCCTCATCGCTCCCCTGACCGCCCAGGCCCGGGCCCTGGGAGTGCCGCTCATCGTGGTCCACGGCGAAACCCTGGTGGAGCCGGTGGCCCCGGGCACCAACCGGGCCGCCATCGAGGCCGACGTCGACATCCTGGCCCACCCCGGCCTCATCACCCTGGAGGAAGCTTCCCGGGCCCGGGAGCGGGGCGTCTTTCTGGAACTCTCGGCCCGCAAAGGCCACTGCCTGGCCAACGGCCACGTGGCCCGGATGGCCCTGGAAGTGGGCGCCTCCCTCATCGTCAACACCGACGCCCACAGCCCCTCGGACCTCATCACCCGGCAACAAGCCGAGCGCATCGCCCGGGGCGCGGGCTTAAGAGACCCTGCGGTCCAGACCCTCTTCGCCGACGCCGAATCCCTGGCCCGTCGCCTGGCGGACCTCTAGGGAAGCGACGCAAAGCATTTGGGGGAACCCCGCTTTTTTGAAAAAAGCGAGGTTCCCCCAAAC